>DATLGO010000057.1 GCA_035540375.1 Candidatus Thermoplasmatota archaeon | reverse complement strand
CCTCCCGCCCCGCCCCTACCCGCTCCCGGGCCTCGGGGCGAACGGAGGCCTCGCGGTGCCGCCGGGCGCGCTCTTCCTCCCCGATCTCTGGATGGGGATCTGGCGCGACGTCAACGGCGACGGCGTCGTGGGCGTCGGCCGGCCCGGCGACCCCTACGAGGGGGGCAACCGGCCGATCCCGCACCGCTACGCGGCGAGCACGGGCGAGTTCCTTCCCGACAACGGCAGATCCGTGCCGGAAGGGCGGTTCCTTTTCACGCTCACGCCCGAGGCGACGTGGGGCGAGCCGGGCGTCGCGGTCGTGAGCCGCTCGGGCTCGATCCTCGCCGCCGACAACGAGGATTGCCCCGTGTCTGGACATCCGTCCGGACGCTGCTTCATCTCCGGCGCGACCCCGTTCAGCTTCCGCCAGACCCTCCAGGTCCAGACCGGGCGCTGGTCCACGACGCACTTCCTCCTCTTCCCCGAAGGGACGGCGCACGGAGGGTTCACGATCTGCATCGGACCCCGCCTCATCGAGTTCCGGCAGGCGGGCATCGACGTGAGCGAGGTCGTCCAGGATTGCGACTTCGTGGAGCGCCTCGCGACGTGAAGGGCTCAGGGGACCCCGGGTTCCCGGCAACCTTCTTATCGCCCGCGCTCATCCGCACCTGCCATGACCGCGGAGCGGGCGAAGAGGCTCGAGGAGGAGGCGGCGCGCGTCCGCGAGGGCGGCCCGCAGAAGTACCGCGAGAAGCTCAAGGACGAGAACAAGCTCTTCGTCCGCGAGCGGCTCGACCTCTTCTTCAAGGACATCGCGTTCGAGGACGGCCTCTTCGCGAACTACGCGAAGCCCGACCTCGCCGCGGACGGCATGGTCACGGGCGCCGCGTGGCTTGCGGACCGCCGCGTGTGGTTCATCGCGAACGATTACACGGTGAAGGCCGGCAGCATGGCCGAGAAGGGCGTCGAGAAGTTCCTGCGCGTGCAGGAGCGCGCGCTCAAGACGCGGCTCCCCGTCCTCTACCTCATCGACTCGTCGGGCGGCCGCATCACCGACCAGTCCGGTTTCTTCGCGAACCGGCAAGGCATCGGCCGCTACTTCTACAACCACTCCATCATGTCGGGCGTCGTGCCGCAGGTCTGCGTCATGTACGGGCCCTGCATCGCGGGCGCCGCCTACACGCCCGTCTTCTGCGACTTCACGCTCATGGTGCGCGCGACAGGCTCCGCCATGGCGATCGCCTCGCCGCGCATGGTCGAGATGGTGACCGGCGAGCAGATCGCGCTCTCGGACCTCGGCGGCCCCGACATGCACGCTCGCGAGTCCGGCTCGTGCGACATCGTCGTGGACGACGAGCAGGACGCGGCCTTCGAGGTCGCGCGCCTCCTGTCGTACCTGCCGAACTCGTGCTTCGAGCTGCCGCCGCGCTACACGGCGCGCGCGCCCTCGCGCCCGACGGGCGACATCGACGGGATCGTGCCCGAGGACCCGAACAAGGCGTTCGACGTCCACGATCTCATCGACGCGCTCGTCGACGCGGACTCGTTCTTCGAGATCAAGAAGGAGTACGCGCCCGAGATGGTCGTCGGTTTCGCGCGCCTCGAAGGCCGCGTGATCGGCATCGTCGCGAACAACTCCGGCGCGAAAGCCGGCGCGATCTTTCCCGAATCGAGCGACAAGGCGGCCGAGTTCATCTGGAAATGCGACGCGTTCAACGTGCCCCTGCTCTACCTCTGCGACACGCCGGGCTTCATGGTCGGCCTCGACGTCGAGCGCGCGGGCATCCTGCGGCGCGGCCGGAAGATGATCTACGCGACCTCGATGGCGACCGTGCCCAAGGTGTGCGTCGTCGTGCGCAAGGCGTACGGCGCGGGCATCTACGCGATGTGCGGCCCCGCGTTCGAGCCCGAGGCGACGGTCGCGCTTCCGGGCGCCGAGATCGCGATCATGGGTCCGGAGGCCGCGATCAACGCGGTCTACCGTAACCATATCATGAAGATCCCCGAGGGACCCGAGCGCGAACGCTTCATCGCCGAGAAGCGCGCGGAGTACAAGGCGGACATCGACGTGCACGTGATGGCGGACCAGCTCGTCGTGGACCACGTGATGCCGGGCCACGCGCTCCGATCGGAGCTCGCGAAGCGCTTCGCGTTCTTCGAGACGAAGCACCTGCCTCTTCCGGAGAAGAAGCACGGCGCGATCCTCTGATCAATCGTCGCCGCACGCGACGTCCGGGTCGCTCGATTGGTCCACGCCGCAGGTCGCCCCCGCGCCGAGCGCGCGGGCCTCGACCGAGGCGCCCTCGCCCGTCGCGGCCCGGGCGGTCCCGTCCGCGACGCCCCGGGGAACCCTTGCCGAGCGCTCCGCGGCCGCGTGCGCGGCGTTGTCGTCCGCCACCACGAGCGTCGACCCGCCGAGGTCGGCGCCGGTCCCGAGCCCGTCCGCCGCGATCGTGACGTTGCGGGCGTCGGACGACTCCGTCGACGCCCCGCCCATTCGCGCGCGCCCCGAGGCGACGGCGAAGCCGTCCGCGTCGGAATCGGCCGTCGCGTTGCGCACGGTCGATCCGTCGGCGCCACCGCCGATCACCTGGACCCCCTCCTCGTTGATGGCGAGCCCCGCGCCGCCGCCGGACCCGATCTGGACGCCCTCCTCGTTGATCGCGAGGCCTCCACCGAGGCCGCCGCCCGCGAGCTGCACGCCTTCCTCGTTGATCGCGAGGCCGCCGCCGACCGAAGCTCCGAAGACCTGCACGCCCTCCTCGTTGATCGCGAGACCCTCGCCGACCGCGACGTGGCCCGACCCTCCCGCGGGGCCGAGGCGCAGCGATGAGCCGCCGCCGCCGAGGCTCATGGCGTCGTGGTCGATCGCGTTTGCGGAAAGGAGCGCGCCGCCGCCCGGCTGGACCTGGACCCCCTCCTCGTTGATGGCGAGGCCCGTTCCGCCGCTCGCGCCGATGACGCCCGGCTTGTCGGCGAGCGCGATGCCCGCGCCGACCGAGGGCGGGTCCTGCGTACCGCCGACCCAGCCGCCCGCCTCGGGCCGCCCGTCTCCGTCGCGGTCCACCCATGCGGAGCACCCGGTCGCGCCCTCGCTCCAGTGGACCGCGACCGCGCCCACAGGGTCCTCGACGTCCTTGCCGGAACCTCCGCAGACCCCGGTCACGACGGCCGCGGAAACGGCGGACGCGACGGCAAGGACGAAGGTCAGGAGCAGGGCGCGGGCGATCGGGTGTGTCGGCACGCTGGAGCCTCCCGCCTCCGCAGACGTCGGGGGAGGCTTGAAATGCTCGCCCTCAGAGGACACCCGCGTGGCGGGCAAGGCGCATCGCGCGGCGGGCCTGCTCCATGAGCGGCCGGTCGATCATGCGGCCGCCGTAGTTGAAGACGCCGAAGCCGTGCTTCTCGGCCTCGGCGAGGAGCGCCGCGGCCGCGTCCGCCTCGGCCTTCGTCGGCGTGAACGCCTCGTGGATGGGCGGAAGCTGCTTCGGGTGGATCGCCATCTTGCCCGTGAAGCCGAGCGTGCGGCCCTCCGCGGCCTCCGCCGCGAGGCCCGCGGGGTCGTCGATCGTGACGTACACCTGATCGATCGCGCCCACGCCGGCCGCCGCCGCGGCGAGCACGACGCGGCTTCGAGCGTAGAGCACCTCGAGGTTTCCCTTGGTGCGGCGGACCCCCGTCGTCGCCGCGAAATCCTCGGCGCCGAACACGATCGCCCCGACGCGCGCGCTCTCCGCGATCTCGAGCGCGTTCAGCACGCCCCGCGCGCTCTCGACGATCGGAAGGATCGCGACGTCGTGCGGCGTCGCCGCCGCGACGCGGCGGATGTCCTCCGCGCGCTCCACCTTCGGAACCATGACCGCGTCGAGATGGAGCCCGAGGAGGGCCGCGAGGTCCGCGGCCTGGACGTCCGTGCCGGGCGGATTCACGCGCACGACGCGCTCGACCTTCGAACCCGCCGGGGCGGGGGAGGCAAGCGCGTCCGCGACGTCCCGCCGCGCCTTCGCCTTCTCGCCGGGCCCGACGGCGTCCTCGAGGTCGAGGACCACGGTGTCCGCCCCGGAGGCGAGCGCTTTCGGGATGCGGTCCGGCCGGTCGCCCGGCACGAATAGGACGGATCGTCGGATGCGCTCGGCTGCGGGGTTCGCGCTCACGCGGGGGCGACCGCCCGCGCCGCACAAGAGCTTTGCGCGCCGGTCCGGCCGGCGGCCGAAAAGTCCAGGCATGAGACGCGCCCACGACGCGCCCATGCGAAGCGACATCGTGGCGGGCGCGGAGTTCCCCGACTACGTCCTTCCCGACCACACGGATACGCCGCGTCGTCTCTCGGATCTGCAGGGCGACGATCCCATGGTCCTCGTCCTCGCGCGCGGCTACTATTGCCCGAAGGACCGCCAGCAGCTCGCCGACCTCGTCGAGTTCTCCCGCAAATGCGCGGTCGGGTACGTGACGCTCGTCACGGTGACGACCGACGATCTCCTGCATTCGAACGAGCTGAGGCTCGGCGTGGGCGCCGACTGGACGTTTCTCCACGACGAGGCGCGCATCGTGCAGCGCGACCTCGAGATCGCCGAGTACACGGATCCCGGGAACGATCCGATGATCCCGCACACGATCGTGCTCGCCCCAGGCCGTCGCGTCCATTCGATCTACAACGGCTACTGGTACTGGGGTCGGCCCACCCTGCACGAGCTGCACCTGGACCTCCGCGAGGTGTCGAAGCGGATCCGACCCGACTGGAGGATCGATCGCCGCGACGCCCGCGAGCGGTGGACGCGCGGGGAGCGCGACGGATTCTGGCCGTACGGCGGTTCCATCAAGGAGGCCTTCGCGCGGTCCTCGAACCTCGTCGACCAGTATGCCCCGCCTCCGCAAAGCCCATGAGGGGCCCCGGGGTTCGGCGGACCCTTGACCTTCTGGAGCGCCGTCGCCGCCGACGGGTCGCCCCTGGCGCCGCGCGTCTACAGCACGGGCCTCACGCAGGACGAGGCCGTGCGCCGCATCCTCGCCGCGTTCCGGAAGGCCCGCGCGCGGGGCGAGAGCGCCGATGTCTTCTTCCGCGCCGGCACCGGTTCGGGCAAGAGCCTCGTCGCGCTGAACGTCGCGGCGCGGAGCGGGCGGGCCATCGTGAGCATCCCGACCGTGAACCTCCAGACGCAGTACACCGACGATTACGCGGGCGGCCGCATCCGCGTCATGAAGCCCGACGGCCGGCCGCTGCGCCTCGAAAGCGTCAAGGGGCGCGCGCGCTACCCGTGCCCGCTCGAAGGCGGCACCGCCGCCGAGCCGCACGTCTGCAATTCGGGCGGCGGCAAGAAGGAGTCGCGCTGGCGCCGCGCGTGCAAGTGTCCGCATTGGTCGCCCGTGATGCCGTTTGCGAGCTTCGAGGCGCTTTCCCGCATCCGTCCGCAGGACGTCGGCAAGCTCGAAGGGTACGACGACCACCAGGTCGCCTTCCTCGGGAAGCTCGAGGACGCCACGGCGTCATGGAACGGACACGAGGAGCGCTTCGTCCACCTCGGCCGCCGGGGCTGTCCTTACTTCGACGCGCACGCGGGTTTCGCGGACGCCGACGTCGTCGTCCTGAACAATCGCAAGTGGGAGATCGAGACGGACCTCGGGCGCAAGCCCCGCGTGGACGTCGAGATCTTCGACGAGTGCGACCACTTCCTCGACGGACTGTTCGAGACGCAAACGCTCTCGATCGACGCGCTCCGGCTCATCTTCGGCCGCATCGAGCACCCCGCGAAGCTCCTGACGCTCCCCGAGCACGTGCTGCGGGACCCGGCCGTCCTCGAGGGCTACGACGCGGCGGCCGAGAACCTTCCCGACGAACTGCGCGAGGGCTTCAACGCGCTGCGCTCCCTCACGCGGCGCCTCGAGACGTTCCGCAAGCCCGAGGACTTCGAGGACGCGAAGACGTGGAAGGCGCTCGAGTCCGTCCCGGCGCTCCTCAAGGCGCTGCCGAAGCTCGCGCGCGAGCGCATGCACACCGAGTTCCAGGGCCGGCCGTGGGCGACGGTCCACGTTGAAAGCACGCTCGATCTGGGGACGCTCACGGACCAGGACGAGAACCTGGTGGCGAAGGTGAACGCCTTCGTCGAGGCCAAGGACGGCATCGTGCTAGCGTACGACCGCGACGGCGTCCACTTCGCGTACAGCACCTTCGCGGGGCCGTTGAGGAAGCTGCTCGAGAAGTCCGCTCCGCTCAGGCTCTGGATGAGCGCGACGCTGCCCGACCGCGAGATCCTCGAGAAGGTGTACGGCTTCAAGGATCCCGTGATCATCGAGGGCGAGCCCCGCCTCCAGGGCAAGCTCATCGTCGCGAAGCCGCCCGAGGACCCTCCGCGCATCACGTTCAAGACGTGGGGCGAGGACGAGACGAGGAAACGGTTCGCGCGCCTGCTCGAGGCGATCGTCGCGCGGGTGCCGAAATCGGAGCGCATGGTCACGATCGTGCACGGCCAGCAGCGTCTCGTCGACGTCGCGGACGCGAGCCCGACCGCGGCGTGGATGGTGCGCGAGATCGCGGAGGACGCGGAGCGGCACGAGGAGCGCCTGAAGCGCTTCATGGAGGGCGAAGGTCACCACCTCGTCTCGACGCGCATCGCGCGCGGCGTCGATTTCCGCGGCGACCTCTGCCGTCACATCCTCCTTCTCAAGGATCCGATCCCGAACGTGAACGACCGCCGGTTCCAGGTGCTGCGCAAGAAGTGGTCCGAGCCGCTCTTCTGGGCGTTCGTGCAGGACGTGGCGGACCGGCAGCTCGTGCAGATGGTGGGCCGCGGCCTGCGGGCGGGCGACGACTGGGCTCGGCTCTGGGTGCTCGACGCGGCGATCCTCCAGCGGCTCGACCGCGTGCTCGCGAACCGCGCGCACGTCGTGAAGGAGTGACTATTTCGCCCGCTCGGCGATCCACCGGGCGACGTCGTCCCAGAGCGCGCCGCCGACTGTCTCGCGGAAGAATCCGAAATGGCCGATCGCCTCGAGGCCGAGGTCGGCGGGCGCGATCGAGCGGCGCTCGACTTCAGCGCGCTCGAACATCGCGAGGAGCGCGTCGACGGACGCGGGCGGGGCGTAGTCGTCGTCCTCGAAGCCGTACGCGAGGACGGGGGCCGCAAGGTTCCGGAAGCCCTCGCGGCGCTCCGCGGGCTCGCGTCCGACGAACGCCGGGTCGCGGCACCAGGCGGCCCACTCGCGCGCGACCCCCGCGGGAAGGTCGGTCCCGAGGCCGGCCCATCCGGGCGCGCGTCCGAACGCCGCGACGAGGGCCGGGAGGACGGCGTGCCACACGAGCGCGTACTTCCAGCGCGCGGGGCGCGGCCAGTGGCCCCACCAGCCGCTCTGTGAAGCGACGAGCACCGCGGCGTCCACCTCCCGCGCGGCCGGCGAGAGCCCGAGGAGCCAGCCCCCGGCGCTGTGGCCGACGACCGCGAGAGGCCGACCCGGGTGCGCGGCGCGGTGCGCGCGGATCGCGGCGGGGATGTCGCGCTCGGCCCAGTCCCGCATGGTCGCCGGGAACCCCCGGAGCGAAGCCGGGCGCGACCCGCCGATCCCGCGATAGTCGAAGGTGAGGACGGGAAAGCCGCGCGCGGCGAGGTGCCGCGCGAACGCGCGGTAGTGGGAGCGCTTCACGGCCGTCGCCGCGTCGACGACGACGGCGGGGCGCGGCGGCGCGTTCGCGGGAGGCTCGAATCGCGTCGCGGCGATCGTGAACCCGTCCTCGCACGCGATCGGCTCGTCGCGCTCGACGACGCGGTCGTCGCTCATCCCTTCGACGCCTCGCGCGTGCGGACGAGCGCGCGACGCTTGTAGGTGAGGACTTCCTCCCCGCGCTGGTTGGTGACCACGTGGCGGATCTCCACGAGGCCGCGATCCGGCTTCGAGGTGGGCCGCTTCGCGACGACGTCGCTGCGGACGCGGATCGTGTCGCCGTGGAACACCGGCTTCGTGTGCTCGACGTCGTAGTAGCCGAGGTTCGCGACGAGCGTCCCGGCGGTGAGGTCGTTGACGCTCAGGCCGACGCTGAGGCTCAGCGTGAGGAGGCCGTTCACGACGCGCTGGCCGAAGGGCGTGCCCTTCGCGTACGTCTCGTCCAGGTGGAGCGGCTGGTTGTTCATGGTGAGCGCGCAGAAGAGGACGTTGTCCGCTTCGGTGATGGTGCGGCCCGTCTCGTGCTGGATCACCATGCCGACCTCGAAGTCCTCGAAGTGCCTGCCGGCCATGACGCGGGTCCATCGCGGCGCGCGCCTTAGGATTTTTGCACGAAGGCGTGGGGAAGCGTGTGCCGGTCCGGACCCGGACCCGGACCCGGACCCGGTCCCGACGCCCGACACCCGGATCCGGGCCCGGTCTCGGCACCCGGTCCCGGCGCCCGGCGCCCGGCTCCCGGTCCCGGCGCCCGGTCCCGGCTCCCGGCGCCCGACACCCGGTCCCGGCTCCCGGACCCGGACCCGGTCCCGGCTCCCGGCGCCCGACACCCGGTCCCGGCTCCCGGCGCCCGGTCCCGGCTCCCGGCGCCCGGTCCCGACGCCCGACGCCCGGACCCGGTCCCGGCTCCCGGTCCCGGCGCCCGGCACTGAATCCTGGCGTGCGGACCCGGTGGACAAGGCGGTGCGATCGAGAGGCGTGTTCCACGTCCTCACAACAAGGCTTTTTAAATGCAGGGTGGTCGGTAGCATGATGGTCATGGGACAGCCACGCCGGGCGTTTGCCCTCCTTGCCGTCGGTCTCCTCCTCGCGGTGAGCCTTCTTGCCGGCTGCATCGGCTCGAAGGACGACCCGGCGCCGGAGCAGGGACTGAACGAGTCCGAGCAGGACCTCGGCAATCTCTCGATGCCGGACGCCCGCGACGGGCGCTTCAACGCCTTCGACGAGACGAACCGGACGGAGAACGGCACGGGCGGCATCGATCACCACCATGACTACTGGATGGGACGCACGCGGGTGGAGCTTTTCAAGCTGCGGGCGGAAATGTTCCCCCGTCCTTCTCCGGGCGGCACGGACGTCGAGTTCAACATGCCGCTCGGCCAGACGGTCTACGAGGGCACGGCGGCGTTCGAGTTCCTCGTCTCGAACCCGGAGCGTCACGTCTGCGATCCGTCGGCCGCGACCTTCAGCACGAAATACACGTGCACGGACGGCAACGGGCTCGGCGCCCCCAACCCCGGGGTCCGCGCGCCGGATCCCTCGCCGCCGCCGCTCAAGCTCTACTACCTCCACTCCGCGACGGCGGAATGGATCGACGCGGGGACCCTCGCGTGGGGCACGCCCCTCGTCATCAAGGTCCAGCCGCGCGAGACCGACATGCCGCACTCGACGACGAGCCTGTGGCGCTTCCGCGTCGTGTCGACGCGGCCCCTCGTCGACTCGACGCTGACCTTCGAGGCCTCGGCGACGATCGTCAAGGGCGAAGGAAGCGTGCCGCGCTGGCCGGGACACCCGGACTTCTACGCGGACAAGCGCTACCGCCTCATCTACGACGACGTCTCGACGACCTCGGAGGGCGGACAGCTCGCGAACGCCACGGGCTTCCAGCACAAGCTCACGCAGAAGTCGCCGAACCGGCTCATCTCGTACGGCACGCGGACGCTCCTCGTGTGGATCAACGTCACCAAGTTCGAGCCGCAGCCCGGCTTCGCGCCGACCGTGTGGTACCTCTACTTCCACAACGCCTCGAACGACTGGATGGCGACCCATCTCTTCGACAAGGAGAACAACAGCATCGAGAAGACGAAGAACCTGCATTTCCGGCTCAAGGTCGACGATGCGGGCATGGATTCGCCGTACTCGGATGCGAGCCGCTGGGAGTTCGTCCTGCGCGGCACGTACGAGATCCCCGGCACGACGTACACGTGCTACAGCGGCTGCGCGGTCTACCGCGCGGAGTACCAGATGAAGATCATCGCGACGGACATCGTGCTTCCCGACGACCAGTACAACCGCGTCAGCGACGTGAACTGATGCGCGGTCCCGGCCTGGTCCTGGACCTCGACGGCACGCTCGTGGACAGCGTCGAGTCCATCACCCGGGCCTTCGCGGCGGCCGTGGCGGAAGGCGGGCACGCGCCCATCCCCGAGGCCCTCGTCCGCGCGCGCATCGGCGAGCCGCTCGTCGCGATGTTCGAGGACCTCCTCGCCGTCCCCGAGAAGGAGGCGGACGCGCTCGCGGCGGTCTATCGCGAGCACTACGCGATGATCGCGCCGCGCCTCGTGAAGCCCCTTCCCGGCGTGCCGGACCTCCTCGACGCGTGGGGCCTCCCGATGGCCGTCGCGACGACGAAGCGCACCGATCAGGCGGAGCTCGTCCTCGACGCGCTCGGCCTGCGCTATCGCTTCGTGGACGTGATCGGGATCGACCGCGCCGCGGGCCCGAAACCGCATCCCGCGCCGGTGCTCGAGGCCGCGCTCTCGCTCGGCCTTCCGCCGTCGCGCTGCGTGGTGATCGGGGACACGAAGTACGACGTCCTCGCCGCGCGCGCCGCCGGCGCGCCTTCGATCGGCGTCCTCACGGGCGCCGGGACGCGCGCGTCGCTCGAGGCCGCGGGCGCCGACCTCGTCGTGCCCGACCTCCGCGCGCTCGACCCAAGCCTTTTCGCCAAGCTCGCGCCTCGCTGAGGCGTGGACGCCCGCGAGATGCTCGCGACCGCGCGCCGGATCCACGTCATCGGCTTCTCGACGATGCCGGGCAAGGATGCGCACGAGGTGCCTCGCTTCCTGATCGAGCGCGGCTACGACGTGGTCCCGATCCACCCGACCGCGACGGAGATCTGCGGACGGAAAGCCTACCCGACCCTCGCGGACGCGCCGGGGCCGTACGACCTCGTGAACGTCTTCCGTCCCGCGCACGAGACGCCCGCGATCGCCCGCGAGGCGGTCCGCCTCGCCGCGCGCGCCCTCTGGCTCCAGACGGGCATCGTGAGCGCCGAGGCGCGCGCCATCGCGCAGGCGGGCGGCGTCCACTACGTCGAGAACGCGTGCACCCGCGTCGTGCACCGGTTCGTTCAAAAGCCTTAAAACGCCGGCCTCGCTTCGAGGGCCGATGCTCCTCTGCAAGAGCTGCGGGCGCAAGATCGCGGCTTCCGAGGTGAAGTACCGCACCACCGAGGGCGGCGTCTCGAAGCTCATCTGCCCCGACTGCGCGAAGGAGCGCGGGATCTGATCCGCGCCCCGGCGTCGTCGAAAGCGCCTTGAGGGGACCCCGCCATCGCGGAAGCGATGGTCCAGACCCGCCGGCTCGTCCGCACGCTCGTGTGGAACAGCATCCTCGGCGTTTTCATCCTGCTCGTCGCGAACGCCCTGAGCGGCGGCGCCGTCCAGTATCCCTGGTGGGGCATCGCGCTCTCGGCCGTCGCGGGCGTCCCCGGAGCGCTCCTCACGATCCTCCTGCGCCTCGTCGTCGGGTGGGCGTGAGTCGGCCGCGACGACCGATTCGATAAGCTCTAAGCACCCCGCGGCCGGTGCGCGCTCATGCAGCCCGCCGCGGTCGCGCAGGCCCTCCCCGATGTCGGGGTCCCGCAGTACGTTCTCGTCATCGTGGTCCTCGCGCTCGCGCTCATCCTCGGATGGAAGCTCCTCAAGCTCGCCTTCCGCGTGGCGCTCATCAGCGGCATCCTCCTCCTCGGGTGGCTCGCGCTCTCGAAGGCGGGCTTCCTGCCGGGGCCAACGTGAAGTCGGTTGGGTGAGAAATGTTCATGTCGGGCCTGACTTCTCACCGACGTGGGAGTCGAAGGGCTTGCGGCCACCATTCATCATCGTCGCGCTGCTCGTGACCGCGCCACTGGGATTCGTTCGCGCGGAATCGCCCGATGCGCCGGACGATTGGCAGCATGCCCTTCCCGTGCCGACGCAAGACATCCACGGTACGGTCGACTGGGCCGATGTCGACTGGTATCGGTTGTCCGTTCCCGCGGGTTATGTTCTCGTGGTCCGGTCCGATTTCTCCTGGGACGGGGTTCGTCCCATCATCTCTCTACTTTCATCCTCCGGCCAAACCCTGAGTGAGGTCCGGAGCCCGGACGGATGCCCCTGGCAGGGCTGCCCTCCCCTCATCGTCAAAGCCGGCGCGGCTGATGGGATCCTGATCGTTGGATTCAGGTCGAAGTCGTTGTTGCTCGCCGAGAAGCCGTATCACCTGAAAATCCAGATCCAGCCGGGAGTCGACCTCCGCGTGAGCGCGCCGCGCATCGTGCCCGTCAACGCCTATACGGCGCGGGTCGAGGTCGACATCGCAAACGGGGGCCCGGCGCTCGCCGCGGGATCCACCGTGAGCCTGTGGTCTCGCCCCGTTCACCCGCCGACCGCGGGACCGCGCAACATCTGGACCTTCACCGTGTCGCCGCAAGCCGGATCTTCCCAGTCCCTCGTCGTCCATTGGAATCAGCTCCTCCAAGCCGGCGATTTCGTCGTCTGGGCGACGGCCACCCACCCGGACGAGGTCGACCCTCGCGACAACACGAACGAAACGCGGACCTGGATCGCGGTCGGGGGCCTCGGGATGGGATTCGACGCACCCCAACGCAAGCTCGCGGCCGCCCCGCTCTATGTGACCACTGGCCACGACGCACGCGGTGTCTACCTCGACGTGGCGGTCGAGAGCTACCGGGTCGTGATCGGGCGGGGGTGTTTCCTCTCATGCTGATCAGGATCGGTTGCATTCTCGTGCTCCTCATGACCACCGTGCCCTTGGCGCGTGCGGACGCAGGCGATCCGGACGATGCGGGCAACACGTGGAGCGCCGCCCGGAACGTGTCCGCGGCCTCCTTCGCGGGCACGCTTCCCGTCGGTGACATCGACTGGTATCGGATCGTCGTCGCGCCGGGCCAGACCGTCGCGTTCTACGTCGACTACGGAGACTGGGGCGCGATGGGCGCGGAGATCCGCGACGATCGCGGCGAACGGCTCGCCTATGGTGACGACACCGCGTCACGGCGGATCTTCGTCTTCGCGGGCTCGGACGATGGGCCTCTCCGCCTCGGCATCTGGAACGGCATGTGGAACATGGCCCTGAGTTACACCGTCACGTGGGAACTCCGCGACGGTCCCGACTTGGCCGTTGCGGCGGTCCGGGTCGACCCACGGCCCCTCCAGACGCTCGCGGGGCCCGTCCCGGGCCTGCATCGCGAGGTTGCGATCGACGTCATCAACGAAGGGATCCTGGGCAGCGACGGCGCGCTCCTCACGGCTTGGATCGAACACGAGGATCCGAACTTCTCGGGCGTACGGTTCCTCGGGAGTGCTCCCGTGACCCTCAAGCCCGGGCAGGCCTCGACGGTCCGATTCCACTGGGACGCGACGGGCGAGTGGGGCGACGTCACGATCGTGGCCGACATCCACCCGTCGTTCGACGCCGACTGGCGCGACAATCGTCTGCGCGTGGTGACGTCCACGGGCATCCTGCCCGGGTCGCCGGGAGGCGATGCGTTGAACAGGAAGGTCGCCGCAGGGTACCCGACCTATCACGCGATCGAAATCAAGTACGAAAATGACTACAAGGGAGTCACGGTGGCCCGTCACGTCACGATGGGTGCCGTTTCCGTCGAAGTTTCGACGCGACGCACGGGCGCGTGGCCGGTCTACGCATCGGTGGTGTGAAAACTCGAGACCCGCGCCGCCGGCGCGTAGCGACGCACGGTGACCCAATCCGGGTCGGGCGCGCGCTCGTCGAGGTCGCGTCCGCGCAACTCGTACGCGGGGCGGGCGCGAGGGGACGATGGCGTCGCTCGTCCCGGATCGCGCCGGCGGTGGGGCCTTTACAGCGTCACTCCGTCGCACATCGCGCGCTCCGGCGCGCGACGTGCGACTGCGTGCCAGAGGAGGGGGCTGCTCGCCCCCTCCTCTGGACACCTCCCGTGAGGCAAGGGGGCTCTGCCCCCCTGCACCCCCCG
>DATLGO010000056.1 GCA_035540375.1 Candidatus Thermoplasmatota archaeon | reverse complement strand
TCTTCGGGGCGGGCGCCTTGGAGGGGGCCTTCGCCGGCGCGGGCTTCGGTTTGGAAGCTTTCGGCGCGGCCTTCTTGGGCGCCCCGGCCGCCGGCTTCTTGCCGGCCGGCTTCTTCTTGCCGGCGTTTTTGTTACGGGTCGCCATGGTCGGGAGGGCCCCTGGTCCTGAGCCGATATTGTATTTTTTCTGGCTGATTAAAGGCTTCCCTTTTGATCATTTATATTGACAGGTGCCACATGAACCACCCGAAACGGGGGTCGCAAAGGTCCGTCGGGACGGGGCGAACCCCTTTAAGTACCCTGATCCTACAAGGGCCGATTCCCCATGCGTGACGATCCCCCGGACTCGCGGACGACCCGCGCCGTCGTCCTTCTGTCGGGGGGCCTCGATTCGGCCGTCGCGCTCTGGTGGGCCCTTCGCCGGGGGTGGGAGGTCCACGCACTCGCGTTCGACTACCACGCCCGCCCGGAGCGGGAGCGGCGCGCCGCCCACCGTCTCGCCGAGGCGGCGCGGGTTCGCCTCACCGCGGTCCCGCTCCCCTTCCTGCGCGAGGCCGCCGACCTCGAGGCGGGCCCCTGGACCGGGAACGCGGCGCTCGCGGACGCGCCCCCCGGCTACGTGCCCGCGCGCAACCTCGTCTTCTACGGGATCGCAAGCCACGCGGCCGAAGCCCTCGGCGCGACGCGCGTCGTGGGGGGCCACATCGGCTCCGACGCCGAGACGTTCGGGGACGCGAGCCGCGCGTTCTTCGACGGGCTCAAGAAGCTGAACGCGACCGGTCTCTGGACGGGTCGGGCTCGACCGCTCTCGTTCGAGCTTCCCCTGAAAGGCCTCACGAAGCGCGAAGTGGTCGCGCTCGGCGTCTCGCTCGGCGTGCCGTTCGTCGCGACGTGGTCCTGCTACGAGGATGCGGCCGCCCCGTGCGGCGCGTGCCCATCATGCGTCGAGCGGCGCGGGGCGTTCGCGGACGTCGGCGTCGCCGATCCCGCGCTCGCGTGATCACGCCGCCGGGTCGTCCTTCTTCGCCTCGGCCTGCTCGGCCTCGATCGAGCTCGTGCGGCGACGCTTCAGCGGCGACTGGAACGCGCCTGCGGGCTCCTCGACGAGCGGCTTCGGGAGCGGATAGCGCTCGATCTGCACTTCCGGGACCGCGAAGAACTCGTTCAGGCGATTGACGGCCGGCTGCAGCATGCGCTCGAGGTTCGCGGGGGCATTCGCGAACGTCGCGAAACGGAAGTTCACGCGGCGGCGCGATTCCTCGAAGTCCCAGATCGCGACGACCTGCCCGTCCACGACAACGACGTTCGTGCCGTTGCCGGACTTGTCGTAGACGTAGGGCGCGCTCGCGCGGTCCACGTAGCGCGACCGGTCCCAGTACGCGTGCATGTACGCATCCCAATACGGGAGAAGCGTCGCGGTCGAGGGCTGCGGGGGCTGCACGCCGAGGAGATGACGCGATTTGCGCTTCGTCAGGAAGAAGGTGCCCTGCATCCCCTGGATGCCGATCTCGACCAGTTCCTCCCTCACGGCGTCGAAGGCGACCTGCGCCTCCGGGCCCTTGAGGCCCGACCACCACGCGAAATCCTGGAGCGACGCCGGACCGTAGGCCTCGAAGTACCGCCGCGCGAGATCCGCGCGCGCCTTGTCCGGCGGGGTCGCGGAGATCTCGATGCCCGGAAGCCAGTGCGCGAGGCGCTGGTAGGCGTGCAGGTTGTCGCGCCAGCCGCCCTTCGTCGTCGCGCGCACGAGATAGCCGCGCGCGCAGAGCGCCGAGAGCATGTGCCCGAGATTCTCCTCCTGGGGAAGCCCGGGCGGCACGAAGCCGCGGATCTCGTTCACCGTGAGCGGCGGCGCGCTCGCGAGGAGACCTCCGACGAAGCCCGCGATCTTGTCGAGCTCGGCTTCCGTCGCGTCGAGCTGCTTCAGCAGGCCCGCGACGGCGGCTTCAAGGGTCGCGCGCGAGCCCTGGAACGCGGTCGGGACGAGACCCTTCGGGACGGCGTAGACGACGCCGCGCATCGCCGTGATGCGCGCCGCGGTCTTGTCGGTGTAGAGCGCGTCCTCGAGCATCGCCTGCGTGAACCCGCGCACGCGCGCCATGAGGGCGAGCGAGATCGACGGCGCGGCCGCGTAGAGCCCGACCGCGCGCTCGAGCGCGGAGACGACGTCGGGAAGCGGCTTCCCGAACCCCTGCTCGGCGGCGACAAATTTCGTCGCGTCGCGACGCGTGACGCTCTGCACGCGACCCGGACGGCGCCGAACGCCCTTCAACGTTGGGGGCATCTTCAAGGAGCGCGGAAGGACTCCGGTTGCGTGGCCGACCTCATCAAGGGCGTCGAGGCGGAGCTGTTCTGGGCGCACGACTGGGCGCCCGAGCACTACGTTCCCCTCGCGGACGTGTCCGAGCCGGGCGACCGCGTCGAGGTGCTTCGCGGCCTCGTCCGCGCGTCCATCGCCCGCGGCGAGGCCGACGACGCCGAGCGCTGGACGAGGACCGCGATCGCCGCCGAGACCGCCGTTCCTCCGGACGTCGCGGCGCGCCAGGCCGCGCTCGAGGTTTCGCGCGTCGCCCTTCTGGAAGCCGAGACGACGGAGGCGCAGCTCGCGATCGTCCCCGATTACCTCGACCGCTTCCGCGGCGAATGGCACCGAGGCAAGGAAGGCCTCGTCTGGCACGCGTGCCTCGCGGCCGTCGTCCTGAACCTGAAGGAGGACCGCGAGTCCTCCGCGCGCCTCTTCGAGGACCTGGCCGGCCTCCTTTCCGCGCGCGTCGCCGCGGGCGGTCTCGTCTGGCGCGAGACGACGCAGTCGGCGTGGTATCGCGCGATGGTCGCGTGGCGCGCGTCCGCCCACGAGGACCGGGCGCGGGACGCCGAGACCCGTGCGCGGTCCTTCGGGGGTCCGTCGGGCTCGATGCGTTGACCCGTGGAGCGGCCGGTACAGGTCAGGGTCGGCGACGCTAACCGACCCCTCAAGAGGACGAGGACGGCGACCCCGACGCGTGCTCCGGATCGCCCTCGTCGCGATCGTCGCCTGCGCCGCCGCGGCCGGCGCCATCCATGTGCTCGTCGACTATTCGGGGACCATCGGACGGTCCTATCCCGACGGGCGGCCGGTGGCGATCGAAGGACGCCCGATGGGCGTCGCGGCGTCGCCCTCGACGCTCGACCTCACGGTGAAACGGGCGAACGGGACCGTGACGGTGACGTTCGACCGCGGCGAATGGTACGTCGCGGGATTGGAGCGGGACCTCCGCGGCCTGGATCGCATTCGCGTCGAAGGCGTCGTCACGGTCGCCCTCGACGTGAAGGCGACCGACGTCACCGCGCCCGACGCGCTCGGGCGTCACCGCTGGGACCGGATGGCCGTTGCGAGCGAGACGGAGCGGTCGCGGCTCGACGCGGAGTGGGACGCGTTCCGCGAGCGCGCATCGGCCATCGCGCCCGTCCCCGAGGCGGGTATTCCGCGCCTCACGATCGGTTGACCGCGTGGATCATGCGGCCGTGGACGCCCTCCGCGGCCTCCATGAGGGCCTCGGGCAGCGTCGGGTGCGTGTGGATGGTGAGGGCGAGGTCGTGCGCCGTCGCGCCCATCTCGATCGCGAGCGCGGCCTCGGCGATGAGGTTCGAGGCCTCCGGGCCGATGATGTGGACGCCGAGCAGAAGGTCCGTCTTCTTGTCCGCGACGACCTTCACGAAGCCGTCCGTGGCCTGCGTGCTCTTCGCGCGTCCGCTCGCGGCGAACGGGAATCGGCCGACGACGGGGTCGAGACCCTTCTCGCGCGCCTGCGCCTCGGTGAGGCCCACGGTCGCGATCTCGGGGTCCGTGAACACCGCCCACGGGAGCGCGCGGTAGTCGAGGGCCGCGCCCTTGTCGCCCGCGATGACCGCGGCCGCGGTGAGGCCTTCCTTCGAGGCCTTGTGGGCGAGCGCGGGGCCGGGCGTGATGTCGCCGATCGCGTAGATGGTCGCGACGCTCGTCTGCGCCTTGTCGTTCGTTTCGACGAGGCCCTTCGGGGTGACCTTGACGCCGGCCTTGTCGAGGCCGAGCGATTCCGTGTTCGGTCGGCGGCCGACCGACACGAGAACCTTGTCCGCGGGAAGGCGCTCCTCCGCGCCCTTCGCCTCGATGACGACCTGGACGCTCCCGTCCTTCTGGGGCTCGAGGCCTTTCGCCTTCGCGCCCGTGAGGATGCGGATCCCTTCCTTCTGGAGGGCGCGCGCGAGGACGCGCACGAGGTCCGGGTCCTGGCCCGGGAGGATCTGATCCATCGCCTCGACGACGGTGACCTCGCTTCCGAGGCGGCGCATCGTCTGGCCGATCTCGAGGCCGATGAAGCCGCCGCCGATGACGACGAGCTTCTTCGGGGCCTCCTCGAGGTCGAGCGCGCCCGTCGAGTCGATGACGGTCCTGCGGTCGAACTTGAAGCCGGGGATCTCGATCGGACGCGAGCCCGTCGCGACGATCGCGTTCTGGAAGCGCACGTTCGTCTCCTTCCCGTCGGCGCCGCGCACCGAGACGGCGTCCTTCGCGGTGAACGTCGCGGTGCCCTGGATCCAGTCGACCTTGTTGGCCTTGAAGAGCTGCGCGATGCCGCCCGTGAGGCCGTCGACGACGCCGCGCTTCCACGCCTGGAGCTTCTTGACGTCGACCGAGACGGGTCCGGTGGTGATGCCGAGGTCCGCCGCGTGTCGGATCTCGACCACGCGCTTCGCCGCGTGGATGAGCGCCTTCGAGGGAATGCAGCCGACGTTGAGGCAGACGCCGCCGAGGTTCTCGCGCTCGATCACGAGGACCTTCTTGCCGAGCTGCGCGGCCCGGATCGCGGCCTCGTAGCCGCCGGGGCCCGCTCCGATCACGAGGACTTCCGTGGTGCGCGTGTCCGCCATGCTGATCGGCTCGGAGACGGAGGGCCCGTTCTTAAGCCTAGCGTCCCCGGAAATCACGCGATCCGAACGTCGTAGGTTCCTTCGCCCGAGGCGAATTCCGCATTGCCCCCGAGGCCTTGCGTGGTGACCGCGGTGAAGCGCCAACCGTGCGCGCCGGGAGCGTTCGCGAGGCCGAAATCGAGAAACGCGCGGCTCGCGCGGCCTTCGGCGTCGGTCGTCCCCAGGAAGCGCGCCCGACCGAGGTCGCCCTTCGCGCCGACAGGCCACGACTCGAGGCTGTAGGCGACGTTCGCGGCCGGTCGCCCGTCGTCCCAAAGGAGCGTGAGCGTGAGCCGCGTGGGCGCAAGGAGCGTTCCCGGCGTCGCCGAGACCACGCCCACGAGGCGGTCGTCCACGAGGGCGATGCGGCAGCGCGTGTCGTTCGCTCCGCCGTCGTCCGTCGCGGTGAGGCACACGTTGTGCTGGCCGCTCGCGGCGAACACGTGACGCGGGTTGCGCGCGCTCGAGACGTTGCCGTCCCCGAAATCCCAGCGCCATTCGACGACGGCGCCGTCCACGTCGGTCGATCGATCGAAGAAGCAGAGGTCCGCGGGCGCGTCCGCGAAGCAGCCCCAGGCGAAATCCGCGAGGGGGGGCTCGTTGACGAGGCTCCGCACCCTGACGCTCGCGGTCGCCGAAGCGCTCGCGCCGTCGTCGTCCCAGACCGTGAGCTTCACCGGATAGAGGCCGCGCTTCGCGAACACGTGCTCCGGCGACGCGACGTCGCTCGTCGCGCCGTCGCCGAAGCTCCATGACCATCGCACGATCGCGCCATCGTCGTCGACGCTCGTGTCGACGAAGCGCACGGTCTCGTTCTCGTACACGATCGCCGGGTCGCGTCCGAACGAGGCGCGCGGCGCGACGTTCAGCACGTTGACGGATCGCTCGAGGATCGTGTATCCTCCGAGGTCGTCCGAGACGTTGAGCGTCACGCGATGGAGACCGAGGCGGTCGAAGCGGTGGGCGACAGCCGCGCCCCTCGCGACGTTCCCGGCCCCGAAATCCCACGTGAAGGTCAACGGGACGCCCGCGATGCCGGTCGCCGTCGCGACGAAGGTCGCATCCGCGATGCGGGTCGCGGTCGAAGGCGCCAGGACGCTCCCGAGGATGGGGGAGACGTTCACGGGCCCGGGAAGCGGCTCATCGGTGAGCGGCGGCGGCGCGGGAGGATCGACCTCGCTTCCGGCCGCAGGCTCCGCATGGGCGCCCTCGCAGGTCTCCTTCCGGGCGCCGCACGGATCGCCCCACCAGTTGCGCCTGAGGTCGATCGGGGCCGCGGGGGTCCCCGGCCACGAGTCGTCTCCGTCGGCGACCACGACATCCCATGCGCGGAAATTCGAGTCCCGGATCGTGAGGCGGGAATGCAGGTTGGGGGGAGCCGCATTCGGCCGCGGGTCGGCGCGGATGACGGCGCCATGGACGTGCGAACGGGTGATGGTGAGGTCGGCGCGGTCCGTGAGCACGACGGTCCCGCCGGCGAGGAGACTTTCCGAGAAGGATGTCGGCCCCTCGGCGTGCAGGATGTTGAGGTTCGAGTAGGATAGGCGGCTGCGCTCGATGCGGAAACCGGGCCCGACCGGAGGCTCGAATCCGGAGGCTTCCCGTTGCCCCGACGGATTCAAGGAATACATCATGCAGGATTCGCACTCGCCGCGGATCATGCGTGTGCCGATGCCCGAGAAGCCGACGGCGAGCCCCGACATCCTCGCATCCTCGATGACGAGCGTTCCACCCAGCTTGCTCCCGATGACGAACGAGGAGTCCTTCGGGCACGGCATCGTCACGCAGCCCCGATCGATCGAGACGCCCTTCACGAGAAGCGTGCCGCCGCGCGCCGCGACGTACGGGCCCGCGAGCGGGCCGCTCGGCACGACGAGGGTCGACGGATTCCCGGGCCCGCCGGCGACGCGGGGGGTGAACCTCAGGGGAAACGGCTCCGGGTGCGGACACGAGACGGCCGGGGTGAAGGTCGCAGTGCTTCCCCCCGCCGCCATGATGAGGTCGTCGCGGCCGCAGGAGGCCGTGAAGCTCACCTGGCTCGCGATGCCGAGGATGGCCTCCGCGAGGACGCCCGCGACGACGTTGTGGAAGACGTTGCTCGTCGACCCGGATACGCCGGCCGCGAGCGCGAAGACGCCGAAGGCGTTGTACTCGATCGAGGAGCCCGAGACGGTGAAGCCGTTGGCGATGGCGACGAGCACGCCGACCCGTTGCGCCGTCGAGGACGAGCCCACGAAGGATCCCCCGGGCGCGATCACGGCCGCCACGGCCGCGGCCCCGCCCACGAACTCGCTCGACGAGACGTCGGGCGCGGGGGCGAGAAGCGACACGACGCCGATGCCGACCTCGAGGAAGGTCGAGCCGCGGATGGTCGCGAACCCGAGCCCTGAAACGGCCGAGCTCATGTTGCGGAAGGTCGCACGCTCGATGGTGAGCGCGTTCTTCGCGCCGTTCGCGAGGTTCGCGACGTCCATGAGGATCGCGACCTCCTGGTTCTCGATCCGCGAATCCGCGATGCGCGCGCGCGATTCGGAAAGGACGATGGCGCCGGACGCGGGCGCCGGTTCGAGGATGCGGACGCCCGCGAGGCTGTCCTGCGTCGTCGAGCCGCGGTGGCCGAGAAGGATCGTGCCGTTCGAGAACGCGACCCATCCCGGCCCGGCTCCCGCGACGTCGAGGGTGCCGTTCTGACGGGACCCGATGTAGCCGCCCTCGAGATCGATCGAGCCTCCCGTGATCCGCAGGCTCACGCCTTGACCCGTGACCACGACCGCGGAGGTGCGGGACGGGGCCGACGACGCGGTCCACGTCTCGCTCGAGGAGACCACGCGCACGGGAAGCCGAGGACCGAACCCCGGGGGCATCCCCAGCGCGGCCGCGGAGGGTCGCGTCGCCGCGGGCGCGGGATCGCGCGTGTCGTCCGCGCCATAGACGACGACCTCCGCGTCTCCCCCGATGACGTTGTAGTAGTTGCGCGCGAGCGAGCAGCGCGAGCCGGGAAGAGAGCCCACGTTCGGGATGGTGATCCCCGTCGTGCCCCCATAGGCCGCGAAGACGGTGAGGTTGAAGAGGTTCTCCTCGAAGCGGACCGTCGCGTCGCCTCCGCAGAGGAAGCCCTTGACGTTCGCGTGGAGGACGTTGCGCGCAACGAGGACCGACGACGCGCCGTTGAAGCTTCCCGCGAGCCGGTTCGCCTCGAAGACGTTCGATTCGATGACGGCGTCGTCCTGCGCGCCGACCGCGACGTCGAGCCCTTCGAACCGGTTGAGACGGACGACGGTCGCCGCGGCCGCGAAAACGCCGTTCTCGCCGCCCGAGAACACGTTCGCCTCGACGAGGGGCGAAGCTCCGCTCGCGCAGAATCCGCAGGCGCCGCCCGCGTGAACCCCGATCCGCGTGGCGGCGAACCGGTTCGCGCGGATGTAGGCCGGGCCGTCGACGCCGATGCCGCGGCCGCCCGCGAACACGTTGTCCTCCACGAGGACGTCGCTCGCGCCGCCCGAGCACGGCGCGCAGAGGATGTCGATCCCCCCATATCCTCCCGAAAACGCATTGCCGCGCACGACGGAGGGCGCCCGGACGTAGACATGGTTCATCATTCGCGCGGTTTCGAACGCATTGCCCTCGACGAGCGCGCCCGGGCCCGGATAGGTGCACGCCTGGCAGCTCGACTCGAGGATGAGGGGATAGGAGCGGAAAACGTTCGCTCGGAGGGTCGCGTTCGGCGTGGCGATGACAGCCCACTCCCAGCGATCCCCCGTGAAGGCGCTCCGCTCGATCGTCACCGGTGCCGGGCCGTCCGCGACCTCGAGGGCGAATCGATCCAGCCGGCTGTCGAGGATCGTGAGGCGTCCGGCCGAAGCGATCGTGGCCCATCCGTCGGCGACGAGCGTCGCGTTCTCGATCGTCAGCGCGCCTCCGGGTCGGACGCTGAGGGTCAGGCCCATTCCGGCTGGAACGGTGACGTGGGCGAGCGCGATCGTGAGATTGCCCTCGATCACGTACAGGCCCGCGAGCTCGAGATTGCCGGTCCAGGTTCCGTTCGTGACGACCTCGCCGTGCTGGAGCGTTTTGAGCTGCGGTTCGGGGCGCCACCAGGCCGGTGCGGCCTGCCATTCGGGCGACGGCGGATGCAGCAGGGTCCGGACGTCAGGCGGGAGGCGATGCGCAAGCTCGCCGACGCCCACGCGGGCGAAGGCGCGCGAAGTCTCGTCGATCGCCTCGACGAGACTGCGGTCGACGCCGGTCGCCGCCCCGACCCCGGGCGCCGGAAGGGCGGCCCCCAGGCTCGGCGCGAGAAAGAGCGCGGCAAGGGCCGCCGCCAGGAGGCGCCGGGACGCCATGGCGGCGGGAAGCGCCGATGGCCGTCTTCAATTCTCGCGTCAGACCGCTGAAGCCTCAGACCGTGCCGAGGAGCAGCAGGTTGGGCTTCGCAAGGAGCGTGATCACGTGCTGCACGAAGGCCGCCGCGACGTGGCCGTCGATGTAGCGGTGGTCGAAGCTCCCCGAGAGGTTCATGAAGTCCCGGGCGACGATCGTCTCGCCATCGGGCGCCACGGCCGCGCGCTTCTCGATCTTGTGCACGCCGAGGATCGCGACCTCCGGGTGGTTGATGACCGGGGTCGCCCCGAGGCCGCCGTCCTTGCCGAGGCTCGTGATCGTGAAGGTTGAGCCCTTGAGGTCGTCCATCGATGCCTTGCCCGCGCGGGCCTTCTCCGCGAGGTCCTCGATCTCCTGGCCGATCTGGAAGACGCTCTTGCGGTCCGCGTCCTTCACCACGACGACCATGAGGCCGCGCTCCGTCGCGACCGCGATGCCGATGTTGTACGCGGCCTTGCGGACGAGGTCGTGGCTCGCCTCGTCGACGACCGCGTTGATGTCCGGGTAGCGCTTGAGACCCGCGACGACCGCCTTCACGATGAAGGGCAGGTACGAGAGCTTCACGCCCTGCTCCTCAGCGATCTTCTGCGCGTCCTTGCGGAGCCTCACGAGGTCCGTGACGTCGCACGAATCCCAGTACGTGAACGGAACCGCGTACGCCTCCGAGCGCTGCATGCTCTCGAAGATGGCCTTGCGCATGCCCTTGAGCGGCAGGCGCGTGTCCGCCGCGGCGCTTGCGATGGGCGGCGCGGAGACGGTGACGGCGAACGCGCCCGCGGCGGGGGCGGCGCCGGCCTTCGCGAAGCGCTCGAGGTCGTCCTTCGTGACGCGGCCGTTCGGGCCGGTGCCGGGAACGAGCTGGATGTCGAGGCCCATCTCGCGCGCGCGGTGGCGCGTCGCGGGCGTCGCGAGGGCGCGCTCGCCCGCGGGGCGGACGGCGACCGTGGCCGCCTGCGCGGCGGGGGCCGCGGGCGCCGCGGCGGGCTTCGCGGCCGCGGGGCGGCGGCGCGACGAGGCGCTGAGGTCGCTCGGAAGGTCGAAGAGCGTCTTCTCCTCCTCCTTCGCCTTCGCGGGGGCGGCGGCCTTCGCGGGCGCGGCCGGGGGCTTCGCGCCGCCGGCCTCGTCGATGACGAGGATGACCTCGCCCACCTTCACGACCTGGCCCTCCTTCACGGGGACCTTCGCGATCACGCCCGTGCGCGGCGAGGTGATCTCGACCGTCGCCTTGTCCGTCATGACCTCGACGATGGGCTGGTTCTCGGTGACCGAATCGCCTTCCTTGACCTTCCAGGCGACGATCTCGCCCTCGTGGACGCCTTCGCCGATGTCGGGAAGCTTGAACTCGAAGACCATGGTGGATCGCCTCAGTAGCTCTTCGCCTTGCGGATCGCCGCGAGGACGCGGTCGACCGTGGGCATGTAGTCGTGCTCGAGCGTGTAGGGGAACGGCGTGTCGAAGCCGGTCACGCGGTAGATCGGGGCCTCGAGCGCGTCGATCGCCTCTTCCGCGATGAGCGCGGAAAGCTCGGCGCCGAAGCCCGTCGTGCGCGGCGCCTCGTGGACGATGACCGCGCGGCCCGTCTTCCGCACCGACTTGAGGACGGCTTCCTCGTCGAGCGGCACGAGCGAGCGCAGGTCGACGACCTCGCACGAGATGCCCTCGGCCTCGGCCTCCTTCGCGGCCTCGAGCGAGATGTGGAGCATCGCGCCGTACGCGAGGAGCGTGACGTCCTGGCCCTCGCGCGCGGTCGCGGCCTTGCCGATGGGGACCGTGTACGCGCCGTCCGGGACCTCGGCCTTCATGGCGCGGTAGATGCGCTTCGGCTCGAGGAACATCACGGGGTCGGGGTCGCGGATTGAGGCGATCAGGAGACCCTTCGTGTCGTAGGGGTTCGACGGGATGACGACCTTGAGGCCGGGCGTGTGCGTGAAGTACGCCTCGCCGGACTGCGAGTGGTAGTGCCCGCCGCGGATGCCGCCGCCGTACGGCGTGCGGATGACCATGGGGACCGTGTACTGGCCGCCCGAGCGGTAGCGGATCTTCGCGGCCTCGTTCACGATCTGGTCGAATGCGGGGAAGATGAAGTCCTGGAACTGGATCTCCGGAACCGGGCGCAGGCCGTTGAGCGCCATGCCGATCGCGGCGCCGATGATGCCGGCCTCCGCAAGCGGCGTGTCGATGACGCGGGCCTCGCCGAACTTGGCCTGGAGGCCGTCCGTCGCGCGGAACACGCCGCCGTTCTTGCCGACGTCCTCGCCGAGGACGACGACGCGCTCATCCTGGTCCATCTCCGTGAGCAGGGCGTTGTTGACGGCCTGCACGAGCGTCATCTCGGGCATCAGTGTTCCTCCGTGTACTGCTTGAGATCGGCGAGCTGCTTCTCGAGCTGCGGGGTCATCTCCTCGAAGACGTCCGTGAAGACGTCCTCGACGGGCGGGGCCGCCGTCGCTTCGGCGGCCTGCACGGCGGCCTGGATCTCGGCCGTGACGTCCGCGCGGAGCTTCTCCTCGCGCGCCGCGTTCCACGCGCCGCGCTTCTCGAGGTAGAGCCGGAACCGGTCGATCGGGTCCTTCTTCTTCCATTCCTCGAGAAGCGCCGGCGGGACGTATCGCTTCGGGTCGTCCGAGGAGGAGTGCGGGCCCATGCGGAAGGTGACCGCCTCGATGAGCATGGGGCCCTCGCCGCGGCGCGCCTTGTCGGCGGCCTGCTTCATCGCCACGTACATCGCGAGGGCGTCGTTGCCGTCCACGCGCAGGCTCTCCATGCCGTACGCGATCGCCTTCTCGGCGAAGGTGTCCGTCGCCGACTGGAGGCGGACGGGAACCGAGATCGCATATTGGTTGTTCTGGCAGAGGAAGACGACCGGGCACTTCCAGACGGCGGCGAAGTTCATGCCGACGTGGAAATCGCCCTCCGAGGTCGAGCCGTCGCCGAACGAGGCGACCGCGACGTGCTTCTCCCGGCGGAGCTTCATCGCGTACGCCGCGCCGACGGCCTGCGGGACCTGCGTGGTGAGGGGCGAGGAGATGGAGAAGAAGTTCTGCTCGCGGTAGGCGTAGTGGTTCGGCATCTGGCGGCCCTTGTTCGGGTCCTTCGCGTTGCCGTAGAGCTGGTGCACCATGCTCTCGACGGTCGCGCCGCGCAGGAGCGCGACGCCCGGGTCGCGGTAGTGCGGGAAGTACCAGTCTTCGCCCGTGAGCGCGGCGCCCGCGCCGACGTGGACGGCCTCCTGGCCCTCCGATCCGATGTAGAAGTTGATGCGGCCCTGGCGCTGGAGGTTCATCCCGCGCTCGTTGAGCATGCGCACGCGGACCATCGTCTCGTAGATCGCGACGAGTTCGGCCTCCTTGAGGGCGGGCTCGCGCTCCTTGACGACGGTGCCGTCCGGCTTCAGGACCTGGAAGAGATCAGACTTCGCTTGCATGGATCGGGGAACCTCCCGTGTCGTCCGCGAGCGCCGCGGCGCGGCGCTCTCGCGCGAGCAGGTTGGAAAGGAAGAGCTCGCCCGCCTTGTAGGACGAGCGCACGAGCGGCCCGGAGGCTGCGTAGAGGAAGCCCATGTCGCGGGCGATGGCCGCGTACTCGTCGAACGTCCCGGGCTTCACGAACTCGACGACGGGCAGGTGCCACGACGAGGGGCGCAGGTATTGGCCGAACGTGACGACGTCCACGTCGGCCGCCCGGAGGTCCACGAGGGCGTCGAGCACCTCGTCCTCGGTCTCGCCGAGCCCGAGCATGAGGCTCGACTTCGTCTTGCGCGTCGGATCGAGGCGCTTCAGGGCGCGGAGCACCGCGAGGCTCTGGTCGTACGTCGCCCGAGGGTCGCGGACCGTGGGCGTGAGGCGGCGCACCGTCTCGACGTTGTGGGCGACGACGTCGGGGCCGGCGCGGACGACCTCCGCGAGAAGCGCCTCGTCCCCCTGGAAGTCGGGGATGAGGACCTCGACGAGGAGGCCGGGGTGGTCCTCCTTGAGGCGGCGGACGACGGCCGCGAAGTGGCCCGCCCCCTGGTCGGGGAGGTCGTCGCGGTCGACGCTCGTGAGGACGACGTACGTGAGGCCCATGAGGCCAACCGACTGCGAGACCTTCGCGGGCTCGTCCGGGTCGAGGGGCGCCGGGTTCTTCGCGGTCTTGACGGCGCAGAAGCGGCAGCCGCGCGTGCACGTGTCCCCCATGAGCATGAAGGTCGCCGTGCCGGAGCTCCAGCACTCGGCGACGTTGGGGCAGCGCGCCTCCTCGCAGACGGTGTGGAGCGACCGCTCGCGCAGCGTGGACTTGATGCGCGAATAGGCTTCGCCCCCTGGGGGCGAGATCGTCAACCACACCGGGAAACGCGCCGCCAAAATCTCGCTCCGTGCGCCGATTTGGCTAGCGAAAGGGGGACCCTTTCATAACCTTTTGGGGATGCCGGAACGCCTTCGAAACGGGCGGTCGCCGGGGGCCGGAAAGGGAAGCTTCTAATCGCCGGCGCGACGGACCCCGCGCATGGAGCGCGAGCGCGCGCGCTGGATCATCGCGGCGGGGGTGGGGCTCGTCGTCGCCACCGCGGGGCTTCACGCCTATTGGGTCCTGTTCGCCGCGAGCGTGAGCGCGGAGGGATGGGCCGCGGCGGGCGACGACGCGACCCTGCGCGAGCGCTTCGGCGACGTCGTGCGGCTCCACGGCAAGGTGGTGCGGGCGGAGCCCCACGGCGGCGGCATCGCCGTGACGCTCAACGACGGCACCGGCCGCTTCGTCGTCCCCCTCGACGGCGTGGCCGTGAAGAGCGGTCAATGGCTCCTCGCGACCTACCGCTGGGACGAGGCGCGCGGCGCCTTCGTCCTCGAACACGTCAAGAACGACATCCAGCCCGAGATGGTGTGGGGCGGCTACGGCGCCGGGGTCCTCGGCATCCTCCTCGGCCTCGCGGTGAGCCCGCGCCGCGCGCGCGGCGATCCCGACGAGGAGCCGCTCCCCGGCGAATGGGGCAACCTCATCAAGTGGCGGCCGCCGAGCGATCCCCAGGCGGTCGCGACCGCGATGCGCGCGCCCTCGTTCTCGCGCGCGGGGCCCGCCCCCGGCTTCGAAGGCGAAGCCGTCGGCGCCGCGCTTGCGGGCCTCGGACAGGCCGGCGCGCCCCCGCCCGCGGTCGACGCCCCTTCGCCCGCCTGGCTCGCGGCCCAGCGCGCCGCGGCCGAGCCCGCTCCCGCGCCGCCGTCCGCGGCCGCGCCCGAGCCGATCCCCGCCGGGCCCGCGATCGACGGCCCGCACGTCGCCGTGGCGCTCGCGCAAAGCGCGGAGGAGATCCGCGGCAAGCTCGACATGGTGGAATCCCTCCTCGAGCAGCGCGGCCTCGTCACGGGCTTCCGCTACGGGGAGCGCGACGCCGCGTACATGCTTGCGCCGGGCGCGACCGCGGAGGACGTGCTCTCCGTGCTCGCCCTCGCGGGCGTGCCCCTCGCCGACGCCTGATCACGCGAGCGGGCCCGCGTCCGCGTGGAGCTTCCGCAGGTCCTCGACGAGCGACCCGAGGTCGCGCCCCGGCTGACGCGCCTCGGGCCACGCGGGAGGCGACGCGCCCGCGAGGGCCGCGACGCTCCCCGCGACGCTCCGGCCGAGCGCGACGGGATCGTAGCCCCCCTCGAGGACGGCGACGACGGGCGCGATCGCCGCGAGCTTCGAGAACAGGTCGTGGTAGTAGAGGCTCGAGAGGAGCAGGTGACCGAGCGGGTCCGCCGCGTGCGCGTCGTACCCCGCGCTCACGACAAGAAGGTCCGGCGCGAAGGCCCGCAGGGCCGGGAGGAGCAGCCCTTCGACGAGCCCGTCGAATCCGCGCTCGCCCGTCGCCGCGGGAACAGGCATGTTGAGCGTGTAGCCGAGACCCGCGCCCGCGCCGCGCTCGCCGGCCGCGCCCGTGCCGGGGTAGAGCGGCCATTCGTGGAGGCTCGCGTAGAAGACGTCGCGGCGCGCGTAGAACGCGTCCTGCGTCCCGTTGCCGTGGTGCACGTCCGGGTCCACGATCGCGACGCGGCGCGCGCCCGCGGCGAGCGCGGCCTCGGCGGCGACGGCCGCGTGGTTGAGGAGGCAGAAGCCCATCGCGCGGGTCGGCGTCGCGTGGTGCCCCGGAGGTCGCGAGAGGACGAAGGCCGCGTCGGCGTCACCCTTGAGCGTCCGGACGGCCGCGTCGGCCGCGGCGCCCGAGGCGAGCAGCGCGGCGCGCCACGAGGCCGGAACGACGGGCGTGTCCGCGTCGAACGCCTCGCTCCGCGCGCACTGCGCTTCCACCGCGTCGAGATGCTCATCGGGGTGGACTCGGCGGAGCAGGCTCCGCGACGCCGGCGCCGCCGCGACGGTCTCGACGCCCGCGCAATCGAGCCGCGCGAGCGCCCGACGGGCCTCGACGAGCCGCGTCGCGTTCTCGACGTGGAAGCCCGTGTCGTGCCGGTCGAAGGCGTCGTGGTCGTAGAGGAGGCCGCGCTTCACGCCGGTCGATCCCGACGCGTGTCCTTAACGCTTCACTCGAGGCCCTTCTTGCGTCTCCACGCCGCGGCTTCGCGCGCCTCCTCCTCTGCGGCGCCCGTGAGCGGATGGCCTCCGCGGTGGCCTCTCGTCCTGGGCATGGCGCTTCCCGTCACGGTCACGTCGTCCTTCGCGGTGTCATGTCCTCGCTTGCGTTGCATCTCGTAAGTGCGCGCGGTCGCGTCCGGGGGGTTCGACCGGAACGCGAGATCCTCGCTCATGAGGCTGTTGTCGGCGCTCGTTTCCGCGTTGCCCGTCGGGCCCCGGGAACCTTCGTCGTCGAGCGTGACGTCCTCGGCGCCCGCCTCGTTCAGGAACCGCTCGCCCGAAGGCGACACGGACGACGGCTTGCGGCGGGGCATCAACGAGCCTCCCCGCCGGGCCCGAACCCGCTTTCCCGCGGCTCGTTCCCGCCGCCGGCTCCGCGGCGCGAGGCGCGCTCGAACCAGGCGCGCCGGTCCTCGGTCTCCGCGGGCGGCGTCGCGAACACGTCCGGCTCCGCGACGCCGGGCGGACCACGCTCGGCCGCTTCGCCGAGCGCCTCCTCCCGAAGGGTTTCGAGATGCCCGAGGACGTCGGCTTCGTCCCAACCCGCGCGCTCGGCGACGAAGGCCGCAAGCGCCTCGTCCCGCCCCTTGTAACGCTCGGCGTCCGCTTCGCGCACGCCGGGCCACGAGGCCGCGACGAGGCGCTTGAACGCGGCCCACGCCGGGGCGTCCTTCGGGTTGTGGGGGACGTCGCGATTGCCTTTGAACGCCGCTTCCTCGGCGAGACCGTGGAGAAGGGCGCTGCGCTCCGCACCCCGCACGTTGGTGTCGAGCGGGCGCTTGACCTTCTCGGCGTTCCTCATGGCCTCTTCTCGTCCAATGACCCTTCATGAGGGTTGTCGCCGATCGGTCGTTCCCGCGGCCGGTTTCAGGCGTCGTCCGGCGGGAAGCGACTTAAGCGAAAAAGGCCCAATCACAAAGGATGCCTCCCGTCGTGGAGCTGGACGACCAGAGCTTCGAGCCCTTCATCGGCGACGAGAACGTTCTCGTGGATTTCTCCGCCGAATGGTGCGGCCCCTGCCGCTACCAGGAACCGATCCTCAAGGAGCTCGCCGAGGAGACGGGGGGAAGCGCCCGGATCGGCAAGCTCGACATCGATGCGAGCCCCAATGTCGCGGGTCGCTTCGGCGTCATGGGCGTTCCCACGCTCATCGTGTTCCGCAAGGGCCGCGAGATCCGTCGTTTCGTCGGCGTGACCGCGAAGGACCGCCTCAAGGACGCGCTCGAGGCGCGTTGACGTGAACCGGGCGCGCGCCATCCTGATCGTCGTCTGCGACGGCGCGGGAACGGAGGGGCGCGCGTTCCGCGAATTCTGGCTCGCGGATCTTCGGGGGAACGGTTCTGGCGCTCCTGGGGCCCGTTCGGTCGACCTCGACGACGACGGTCGCCCGGCCGAAACGCCGCCGCATGTTTCGGACTGGATCGAAGCGGTGCCGCGCGGCACGCCCCCCGTGCGGCGCAACGCGCGCGCGGGCGAGGGCGTCCTCGTGACGGACGGGGCGGTCGCGGAGCTGCTCGCGCAGGAATTCCTCGATGGCTTCGAGGACGGGGAGGGGCTGCGGGCGTCTCAACGGGACCTCGACGCCCTCCGCGCGGGGGCCGGCGAGGGCTGGTCGTCCGACCGGCGGGAAGCGGTCGCGGAGGCGCAGCGCGCCCTCAACGCGGCCGTTCGGGCGTCGCGGTTCCGTTGGCCCGTCGTCCTCACCGTTCTCGGCGCGCGCGAGGAGGCGCTCGAGCGCGATTTCCGGAGCCTGGATCTTGAGCGCGGCGTCATCGTCGAAGCCGTTCACGGGCCGCCGCTCGCGCCTCGCTGACCGGGCCGCGCGAGCAAGAAAAGGCGGCCCCGACGCGCCACGATCCCGTCGGATTCGAGCGCGAGGAGGTGATGGCTGAGGCCCTGCGGCGTGATGCCGATCCTCGCCGCGAGGTCCTGTCGGGTCAAGGCGCCTTCCCGCTCGAGGATCGCGAGGAGACGGTGGCGGGTCGACCGGGGCTCCACGGTCGGCGGCCGCGGAACGACGAAAAGCCTCCTGAACGGCGGCTCGCGCGCTTCGACCAGCGCGCCGCAGAGGACGAGTCGGCGGACGTGATATTCCGCCGTCTTCCTGTTCAGATTGAGGCTCGACGAAACGTCCGAGAGGGTGGCCCCGGGACTCCTCGCGAGGTGATCGAGGATGAGCCGACGCGTCGGATGGTCCAGGACCCCGCTCCGCGAGAGGCGGCTCCAGAGGAACACGAAGGCGCCCCCGAGCCGGGCCAAAGCGTCGAGGAGCGCGCGGAGGACGTCCGCGACCACGCGGAAATGGCCGAGCGGACGCGTCGTGTCGGCGCGGAAGGGGCTCGCGGTCATCGGGACGCGACCGCTTTCCGCCCGACCGCTCGCGGTCGAGGGTCCCGGGGGCTCGATGACGAGGAAGCCGAAGAGAACGAGCGAGGCGGCGGCCGCAAAGGCCGGCTCGCCGGCCGCGGGCGAGGACTCGCTGCCCGCGGCGGGGACCGGAAGTCCCGCGAGGGCGACGGCGAAGGCCGCGAGGATCGGAAGCAAGCGAACCGGATGGGGCCTCCGTTTCGTTAACCCTTGCGACGGCGAAAAACGACGGAGAGAACCTTGATGACCGGCGAAAAAAGGGGGAGAGAGAAGGCATGGCTCGGAAAGGCGACGTCGGGAGCGGTGAAACCAACATGCGCAACCCAGCCAAGATCGGAATCGCCCTCGCGGCCGCCCTGCTCGTCGCCGGAGCCGCGGCGCTCGCCGCGGACGACCTGAGGGCGCCGCCCGCGCTCGGGCCCGGCGATTGCCGCGCCTACGTCGAGCCCACGCATCCCTGGAGCCCTTCGAGCGGAGGCGTGACCGCGACCGAATGCGCCCCCGGAGAACCCGCTCCGGACCGCTGAACCCCCTCGATGACCCGACCGTTCCACCACGTATCCACGAGCGAGCGGGAAGGATTATCCTCGCCCCGCGGCCTCTTCCCCGCCTGATCTCCATGGAGCGCACGGGGACGATGGTGGAACGGGCCGGGACGAGGAAGCATGAGCACCGCACCGCGAAGATCGTGGAGCTCATGGGCGTCTCGACGCAGAGCTTCGAGCACGCGATCCAGTGCGCGCTCGAGGACGCGAGCGCGACGACGCGCGGCATCACGGGCGCGCACGTCATCAACATGAGCGTGAAGTGCGACAACGGCCAGATCACCGAGTACAAGGTCGACATGAAAGTCGCCTTCGGGATCGAGCGGACCCAGCAGCCCTGACCCGGCCCCTCGCCGCTTTGCTCCGGAGAGGGCGGCCCGACTCAGAATCCGATCCGCGTCGCCGAGAGCACGAGGTAGGCGCCGAACGCGATCGCGCCCGCCGCCGGGATGGTGGTGAGCCAAGCCCCGATCATGCGGCGGCCGACGCCCCAGCGCACGGCCGAGGCGCGGCGCGCCGCGCCGACGCCCATGATGCTCGCGCTGATCGCGTGCGTCGTGGACACGGGAATGCCGGCCTGCGCCATCGTCGAGAGGACGACCGCGGAGGCGGTCTCGGCGCTGAAGCCCTGATAGGGCCTGAGAAGCGTGATCTTGTTCGCCATCGTATGCACGATGCGCCAGCCGCCGGACAGCGTCCCGAGGCCGATCGCGAGGGCGGAGGTGAAGACGACCCAGTCGGGGACGAAGAACTCGCCGCCGAGGAGGCCCGCGCCGAAAAGAAGCGCCGCGATCACGCCCATCGTCTTCTGCGCGTCGTTCGTGCCGTGGGTGAGGGCGTAGAACGCGGCCGACCCGATCTGGAGCTTGCGCGACCACTTCTCGACGCCCGCCGGCTCGCGGTCGCGCGCGACGTACGACACGACGCTCACGAGAAGGAAGCCCGCGAAGAACCCGAGGATCGGGCTCATGAAAATGAAGACGAGCGTCTTCGTGAGGCCGCCGAGGTTGATCACGCCCGAGAGGAGGCCCGCCGTGAAGGCGAGCGCGGCGCCGAGGGCGGGGAAGGGCGGCATGCCCGAGAGCTGGAGGTCGCGCTGCGTCATCACGAAGAGGAGCGAGCCCGCGAAGAGGCCGAGCGTGCCGAACGTGAGCAGCACGAGGCCGGCGTCGAAGAAACCGTCCAGGCCGAATTCGACCTGCAGGGCGCCGAGCCAAAGCCCGCCCACGAGGCCGCCCGCGGAGAAGGCGGGGAACCAGCGGCGCGCGAGCCGCGCCCGCGACCACGCGGCGGCGATGAGCCAGAACGCGATGCCGAGGAGCGCGCCCGCAGCGAGCACGGCGCCGATGACCACGACCTCGTCGCCCGTGGGAAGGATGACGGCCGCGGGTCCGACGGCCGCGAGCGCGGCGCCCACGAGGCCGCCGACGAGCGCGTGGCTCGACGACGAGGGCATGCCCCACCACCAGGTGAGCAGGTTCCACGCGACGGCGCCCGTGAGCGCCGCGAAGATGACGGGCGCGCTCGCGATCGCCGGGTCGATGATGCCTTTGCCCACGGTCTTCGCGACGGCGAGCGTGAATACGAAGGGTCCGATGAAATTGAACGCGGCCGCCATCACGACGGCCTGACCCGGCGTCAGCACCTTCGTCGCGACGACGGTCGCGATCGCGTTCGCGGAGTCGTGGAAGCCGTTCGAGTAGTCGAAGAACAGGGCGAGCAGGATGGTCGCGAGCAGGAAGAGGCTCATCGACAGCCCGAAGATCTCGACAACCATGCGCGCGCCCTCAGGTGTGCTTCACGAGGAGGTCGCGCAGGACGCCCGCCGCGACGGCCGCCGTGTCGGTGGCGCGATCGAGGCTGCGGAACACGTCGCGCATCTTGATCGCGAATCGGAGATCGTCGCGCGCGAGAAGATGCGCCATCGCGGCCGTCGCGACGTCCTCGGCGTCGTCGCCGAGCCGCCGGACTTCGGCGAGGCGCTTGCTCAGCTCCGCCCGGCCCGTCGGATCGCGCAGGAGCTTGAACGCCGCGTCGAGCTCGCGCGCCTGGTCGAGGAGGAGGCTCGCGACGCGCGCGACTTCGGGCGGCGGGGCCGTGACCTGATGGAGGTGGAGGTGGCGCGCGGCGCGCTCGGTGTGGTCGAGCACGTCGTCGAGCGCGCCCGAAAGCGCCGCGATGTCCTCGCGGTCGATGGGCGTGATGAAGGACCGGTTAAGCGCGTCATGGACGCCGTCCACATGCCTGTCGCCCTCCCGCTCGAGCCGACGGAGCTCGGCCGCGCCCGCCGCGAGGTCCGCCCCGTCGGCGACCATCGCCGCGAGGCGGGTCGCGCCGGCGAGGACGTTGGCGCTCTGGGCCTCGATGAGGTCGAAGAACCGCTCCTCGCGCGGGACCAACCAGTCCTTGAAGCTCATGGACGATCCGGGGACCGCGGGGGTTGCATGTAAGGCTTGTGAAGGTCCGTCACCGTCAGCGGGTGACCTTCCAGCTTTCGACCTGGGCCTTCAGCGCGCGCGCCTTCTCGTCCTTCTCGAAGTGCTCGCGCACGGGGTCGAGAAGCCGGTTCAGGTGCTCGGCGCACGTCTTCTTCAGGTCCATGGGGTGGAGGTGGCCCCCGACGTAAGCGGCCTCGAGCGACGCGTACGACTCGTACACGACGTCCCCGCCGAACTTCTCGGGGCGCGAGACGGTGACCGTCGGGAAGCGCTCGAACACCATGGTCCGCATGTATTCGAGGACGGGGTTCTCATCGGCCTGCTTCTGCGGGCAGTAGGCGTTCTTGATCTTCCGTTCGACGTCCGCGCGCGTGTCCGTCATGAAGATGCCCGAGTCCGGGTTGGATTTGGACATCTTCATCGCGAGGGCCCGGGCCTCGGCGTCGGCATCCGCGGGCGGCGGCTGGCCGAGACCCATGATCATGCGGTGCGACACCACGACGGGCTTCCAGAACCCGAGCTTCGGGCCGACCTCGCGCGCGAGCATGTTGACCTTCCGCTGGTCCATGCCGAGCTGCGTGATGTCCGCGCCGAGATGGAAGATGTCGGCCGCCTGCATGCACGGGTAGAGGATCTGCGCCGCGGAGAGCTTGTCCTTGTCCGAGCGGCCCATGATCTGCGTCGTGCGGAGGATGCGGTCGAGGCTGGAGTCGCGCGCGATGTTCATGACCTTCTTCCAATACTCCTCGTCGGTCACGAACTCGGAGGCCCAGACGAACTCGACGTTCGCGAGGTCCATCCCGGTCGCCTTCCAGATCTCCTGGAGGTAACGACCGGTGGTCTGGATCTTCTCGAGGTCGCCGCCCATCTTGTTGTTGGCCCACGCGTGCCAGTCGGCCACGAACATCTTGAAATGGCAACCGGCTTTCGTGAGCTTGTTCACGTTGATCGCGCGGAGGATGCCTTGCGCGATGTGGATCGTGCCGGAAGGCTCGAAGCCGTCGTATGCGACGGGCCGGGGCTTCGTGGCGAGAAGGGCGCGGAGCTCCTCCACGGTGACGACTTCCTCGCCGACGGAGGCGACGAGGGCGACGCGGTCCTCCAGATCCATGCATCGCGGAAGGCGCCGCCCCGGATAAAAGGCATGCGAGCGCGGGCCCGGCGGGCGGACCCGCGCCGGGCACCTCTACGTCGCGCGGCTCGGACCGCGGACGACGTCCTCGTCCGAGGTGTAGCGACGGGCCTCGGAGGGCATGATCGCGCCGGCCACGGCGCCCGCGAGCCCGCCCGCCACGACGTTCGCCGCGAGGTAGACGAGGCCGCTCGCGCTCGCGAGGAATCGGATGTTGTCCACGAGCTGGGGACTGACGTACGTTTCAGGCGCCTCGATGGTCGAGACGTCAAGGCCGCTCGCGCCGACGCCGAGGGCGAACCCGATGCCCACCACGATGAAGAGCGCGATCACGCCGCCGAGGGCGCCGACGGCGCCCGCGACGAGCCCGCGACCGCCGCTTCGCGTCCGCGTGCCCGCCCAGGCTCCGCAGATCGCAGAAAGGATGAGCGCGCCGAAGACGGGCGCGAGGCCGACCGCGAGGATCGAAACCCCGCTTGCGGCCTGAACGTCCGTCGGGGCCATGCCTGGGTCCGTCGCGGGCTCGGCCAAGGCGAACGCCGCGGCGAAGGCGATGAGCGCGAGCCCGACGCCGAAGGCGGCGAAGATGCCGATGACGCCCGCGATGGAGCGTCCGGTGCCGAGGCCGTATGCGTACCGTTGTCCACGTGCCGATGAGTAGGCCATGCGTATCGGATGACGGTCGCCGCGCCCGCGCGCTTGACCCCTCCGGCGGACGCATCGATGGGCGACGCCCCGGCAGGCGGCCGGGCGGTCACCACGAGTAGACGCGGGACACGCCGAAAGCGCGCGCGAGGGCCTCGAAGTCCCGGATCCGGTGCGGGTACCGCAGGAACGTCTTCACGAGCGGACCGAAATAGCGCTTCTTCGTCGCGACCTTCCCGTCGACGGTGAGGACTTTCGGAGCGAAGCGGGTGTAGGCCTCGAAGTCCTCGTTCGACCACCGGTGGATGATCTCGACCGCGCGCCGGAAGCTCGGGTCGGTGATCGGGTGCGCGAAGATGGCGCGCTCGTACGCTTCGACCCGGCCGCGCTTGAGGAGATCCGCGAGGATCTCGGCCGCGTAGATGACCGCGGCCATGCCGCCCTTCGTGACGGGGTTCGTGAGGCCCGCGGCGTCCCCGAGGAGCAGCACATTGTCGCGCTGCAGCTTGTCGCCGAAGAACCCGATCGGGTACGCTTCGCGCTTCACGACCTTGCCTTCGACCTTGCGCTCCTGCATGAAGAGGTCGAGGCGGCGCCAGTTCTCCTCGGCCGTCACCCGATCGTCCGCGAGAAGCCCGACGTTCAGGATGTCGCCGCGCGGGAAGACCCACGCGTATTCGGGCGACCAGCGCTTGTCCGTGTAGAACTCGAGCCGGTCCGTCTCGTAGCCGGCCTTCTCGACACGGTACTGGATGCCGAGCATCGTGGTGTGCGCGCCGCCGACGTGCTTCCTGACCTGGCTTCCGGGGCCGTCGGCGCCGATGACGAGGTCGTAGTCCCGCGCGAGCGCGGGCACGTCCTCGGCGGACACCTTCGCGTTCGTGCGATATTCGCCGCCCGCCTTCTGGAACGCTTCGGCCATCGCCGGGATCCAGCGCTCGCGGGCCATGGTGTAGCACGTCTCGTCGACATCGACGCGGAGGCCGCCGGGGAACCACCACGCGGCTCCCTTGAACGTCTCGGCCGCGTAGGGGAAGGAATCGAAAGCCGTGAAGCGCGAGAGCGTCGTGTGCGACAGGCCCTCGCCGCAGAGCGTGGTGTAAGGCGCCGCGGCGCGCTCGAAGACCGTGATGTCGTACGCGCCCGCGTGCTTGCCCTTGAGGAGCTCGAGGCCCGTGATCACGCCGGCGAGGCCGCCGCCCACGATGGCGATGCGCCGGACCGGACGGGTCATACCCGGCAAAACAAGAGCCCCCGATTTAAAGGCTCTTGAGCGGGTCACTCGCGCGGAAGCGCCGCGAGCGTCACCGTCGCGGGCGCCTCGTCGCTGCGGCGACCCTTCCGCATCTCGGCGGTCGGTCGGACCACGTTGCGGATGAGGCGCAGGCGGGCCATCGCGCGGATGATGAGGCCGTTGACGTCGACCTGCCACCAGCGGAAGCCGTGGATCGCGACCTTGGGCGCGGCGTGGTGGTTGTTGTGCCATCCTTCCCCGAGCGCGAGGAGCCCCACGATCCACTCGTTGCGGCTCTCGTCCTTCGTCGCGAAGGGGCGGCTGCCGAACATGTGGCAGACGCTGTTGACGCTCCACGTCACGTGATGGACGAGGAAGACGCGCACGAGGCCGCCCCAGAGGAGGCCCGTCCATCCGCCGATCAGGAACGGGATGACGAAGCCGAGCGTCGCCCAGACGAAGAACGTCTTGTCGACCCAGACGACGACCGGGTCCGCGAGGAAGGGCTTCGCCCAGACGCCCGACCGGACGATGCGGTCGCGGAAGAGCCACCCGGTGTGCGCGTGCCAGAAGCCGGCGAGCGGGGTGTGCGGATCCTCCTCCGTGTCGGCCTTCGCGTGGTGCTTCGTGTGGGTCGCGGCCCATTCGACCGCGGGGCCCTGGAGCGCCATCGAGCCGAGGATGAGCCAGAAGGCCCGGACGGGCGCCGGCGCCTCGAAGCCGCGGTGCGTGAGCATGCGGTGGTAGCCCGTCCCGATGCCGAGCGCCGTCAGGACGTAGAACCCCACGAGGAGGGCGATGTCCGTCCAGGAGACGAGACGGTTCCAGAGAAGGACGATGGCGTATAGGGTTCCCACGAGCGGGAGGATGACGGCCGCGAGGAGGATGGCCTTCTCAAGGCGCGAGGCGGCAACCGGCGCGCCTTCGCGCGTCGCGTGTTCCATGCGCTTGTAGTCCGGCGACCCTTCTTCAATCCCTCGGCTCGTTGTCAAATACCTGTTCATCGTGCGCGGATGCGCGGGCAGGCCATACTTTCATGCGCAACTTCGCATATGCCGCCGCGTGCATCCGACCTTCGACGACGAGGCCGTCGACCTGCGCGGAGCGCCCGGACGGCTGGCGGATTTCGCGGCCGTCCTCTCCTCGCCCACCCGGGTCGCGGTCCTGCGCGCGCTCATGGACGCGAAGGAACCGTTGCACATCAACGAGGTCGCGCGTCGCGTCGGCGTCGACGCCTCGCCCGTCCGGACGCACCTGGAGCTTCTCGAGAAGGTCGGCCTCGTGGACGAGGTCCGCCCGGCGGCCGGCCGCGAGCGCCGCTTCAGAACGCGTCTCGCGAACGCGCGGCTCGTCCTCGAGGGCGTGAACCGTCCGGCGCCCCCGCCCGGCGCCCAGGCGTCGCCCGTCCCGAAGGCCGTCGCCAAGCTCGAAAAGCGTCTCGCGGATCTCCGGGAGGACGCGGACAAGATCGCGGCGAAGGCGCGCAAGGTCCAGGCGGAGCTTCGCGCGGCCTACAACGAGGCGTCCCGGTCATAGCCCGAGCGTCTTCGCGATGGTCCATCGCTGGACCTCGCTCGTCCCTTCCGGGATGCGTAGGACGCGGGCGAACCGGAAGATGCGTTCGAGCGGCAGCTCCCGCATGAGTCCCGCGCCGCCGTGGATCTGGATCGCGCGGTCGGCCACCCGGAAAAGCATCTCGGTCGCGAAGACCTTGACCATGCTCGTTTCCTTGATCGCGCTCTCGCCTTGATCGATCAACCAACTCGTGCGAAGGAGCATGTTGTCGGCCGCGAAGATGTCCGTCTCGTTGTCGGCGATCATGGCCTGGATCTGGCCGAGCTTCCCGATCGGCTTGCCGAACGCCTCGCGCGCCTGCGCGTATTCGACCGCGCGCGCCTGGCAGAACTCCGCGAGCCCAACGCACATGCCGCCGATCGTGACGCGCGTGTCGCCGATGTTGCCGATCGCGAGCGCAAACCCCTCGCCCTCGTCGCCCACGCGGTTCTCGGCCGGCACCTCGACGCCGTCGAAGACGACCTCGCACTGCGCTCCGTCCGCGTGGAGCGAGAGCTGGCTTTTGCCGATCGAGACGCCCGGGAGGTCGCAGTCGACGAGGAAGCACGAGATGCCCGCGAGGCCCGCCGCGGGATCCGTCTTCGCGAACACCTGGTAGAAATCCGCGTACGGACCGTTCGTCACGTACGCCTTCGCGCCGTCGAGGACGTAGGAGCCGCCCTTCTTCACGGCCGTCGCGCGGATCGCGCCGACGTCGCTCCCCGCGCCCGGCTCCGTGAGGCAGAAGGCGCTCGACTTCTCGCCGCGGACGAGCGGATGCAGGTAGCGCTTCTTCATCGCGTCGTCGAGGCGGAGGAAGAGCGGATACGGCCCCTCGACGAACGAGAGGACCGCGAGGTTGAGGCCGAGGCCGTGGCGCATGACCTCGCGCCACGCCTCGTACATGGCCTGCTTCGAGACGCCCCCGCCCCCTTCTTCGACGGGCATGTGCATCGCATAGAGGCCGAGCGCGGCCGATTTGCGCCGGATCGCGCGCACCGCTTCCATGACCTGCGGCTTCACGAAGCCGTCGTCGCCGAGGAGGAATCGCTCGTCCGAAAGCTCCTTGGCGAGCCGCTTTTCGTGGGGGACGACCTCGCGCGCGATGAAATCGCGCAGGGCGCCCTGGATCATGCGCACGTCGTCGGAAACCGTGAAATCGGCCACGCGATCCCCGGGGGGCGATCGGAAGGCGACGGGATGACCGTTTTCCCCGCGACAAAGAGAAAGAGTGGCGGGCGCGAAGCGCCCGCGGTCGCGTTCAGGCGACCTTGAGGGACATCGTGACCTTCGCGCCCGGCGAAAGGAGGCGCGAGATCGGGCAGCCGTTCTTCGCGTTCTCGCCGGCCTTCTGCACGGCGTCCGCGGGGGCGCCCGGGACCTTCGCGACGACGTCGAGGTGGACGGCCTTCACGGTCCAGCCGACCTCCTCCTTCTCCATCTTGACGCTCGCGCGCGTCTCGATGCTCTCGGCCTTGAGGCCCGCCTTGTCGAGCTGGCCCGAGAAGGCCATCGAGAAGCATCCCGAATGGGCCGCGCCGATGAGCTCCTCCGGATTCGTGCCCTTCTCGTTCTCGAAACGGGTCGAGAACTTGTACGGCACCGCGTTCAAGACGCCCGACTCGGTCGAGACCGTGCCCTTGCCTTCCTTCAGGCTGCCCTTCCACACCGCGCTCGCGTGACGCTCGATGACCGCCATGATGACCGCGTGCGCAATCCCGGGAGGACTTTTGAGGATTTCCCCGAAAACTACGAACCGAGGGCGGTGAGCGTCGCGTCGAGCCCCGGCCACTCGCCGGGCTTGTCGGTGATCCAGACGTGCTTGACGCGTCCGTCGGCGCCGACGACCATCATGCCGCGCTTCGGGACGCGATCGACCCCCGAGACGCGCTGCGTCTCCCAGATGCGCTCGACAACGACCCGATTGGGGTCGGAGAGGAGCGGGAACGGCAGGCGCGCTTCGGCGGCGTAGCGCTGGTTCGAGTGCGGCGTGTCCGTGCTGAACCCGAAGACGCGCGCCCCGAGGACCTCGAGCTCCTTGAGGCGGTCGCGCGCCTCGCAGAGCTGCATCGTGCACGTGCTCGTGAACGCAAGCGGGTAGAAGGCGAGGACGATCGGCCCGCTTTCGAGCACCTTCGAGAGGGTCCATTCCGACCGCGACTCGGCCGTCGCCGCGACGAGCGTGAAATCGGGGACGGGATCGCCGACCGCGAGCGCCATGCGTGCGCCACGCCCGGAGCGGGTCATCAAGCTTCCGCGGGCGCGACGGGGTGGACCCGCCACTCGAGCGAGTACGTGGACGTCGCGCTCCCGTAGTTCGAAACGACCATCTTCCACGCGCCGCCCGCGCCGAGCTGGTGCGGGTGGAGCAGGACGCGCTCGACGCCGAAGGGGGTCACCCCGCGCGCGACCTCGGTGCCGTTCGCGTCCACGATGGCGAGGTCGAGGTCGCCGAAGCCCGCGGCCTGGTCGCGCTTGAGAAGGACGAACACGCGAGCCGTCCCGGGCGGGATCGCGAGCGGATGCGACTTCTGCGAAGCGCCCTCGCGCGCGCCCGCGTAGGCGGATCCCGCGAGGCGGTCGTCGAGCTTCCCGGCCTCGGGCTCGCCGGGCGCGGGAAGGTCGGGAACGAGGATGGCGTCGAACTCGACGCGCGAGGGCGTCCGCGTGGAGTTCACGAGGAAGACGACGTCGTCGCTCCCGTCGCCGCGCGCGCCCGCCTGCGTGAGGACGACGGAGAGCATCACCTGGAGCGCGAGGTCGCGTTCGAGGAGGAGGCCTCCCTTCGGGAGCTTGAGGTCCGACTTCGTCTCGACGACGTCCCCGGGACGCATGGCGGCCGATCCCTGCGCGCTGCCGTCCGCGTTCAGGATGCCGACCGTGCCGAGGTAGGCGATGAAGTGGGGAAAGACGCCCGCCTGCACCGCCGGTCCGTTCGCCTTCGCGAAGAAGGTGACGGTGGCGTTCCCCACCACGAGCAGGTTGCCCCCCGGCGGGGCGCCGATAAAGCTCGCGTAGCCCCCCGGCTCGCCCCACTGCGCGAAGAAGTTGCCGCCCGCGACCTCCTCCGGCTTCTCCGAGGTCGGCGCGTTCGCCGATAGACCGGGACGCGAACCTCCCGTGAGCCAGAGCGTGAGGCGCTCGGGAACGACCGCGGGCCCCTCGTCGGTCGCGGGCGGCGCCGCGGGGCCGCCGATGCAACCGGCGAGCGGCGCGAGGACGAGGAGGAGGGCGAAGGCGGGGGCGCGGCGCATGCCGAGGCAGCGGACGAGGAGCGGCATGAAGCTGTCGCAGCGGGCGGATCGCCGGCAAGGCTCAAGGCGCGCGGCCGCGTTCGCCGCCCGTGGCGCAGCCGGTCTTCCTCGCGGCGGCATGGTCGAGCCTCGGCGACGAGACGCTCGTGGACAAGCTCCTCGTGGGGCTCCAGGTGACGAGCGGCGGGCGGCTGCGGGCGGGCGACGTCTTCGTCCCCGGCCTGCACGCAGGCGAGCCGGGGGTCGAAACGACCGCGGACGCCGCCTTCGAGCGCACGCTCGCCGCGCTCCAGGCGAGCCGCGTCGTCGTCGCGGTGCTCGACGGCGGAAGGACCTCGGACGACGTCGCCTTCCTCGTCGCGTACGCGTTCGCGGCCGGTAAGCCCGTCATCGGCTTCGCAACGGAGCGGCGTCAGGTTCCGTCGCACCTCGTGCGCGGCGCCTGCGCGGAGATCGTCGGCGACGTGAAGACGCTCGGCGAGGCTCTCGCTCGGCGGCTCACGTCATAAAAAGAGAGAAGGGGGCCGCGGGCCCCCCGGCTCGCTCAGGCGCGGCGGCGCGCGAGGAACGCGGCCACGCCGAGGATCGCGAGCAGCGCGAGGGCGCCCGGGAATGGGATGTTGGGCTTGCCCTCGTACATGTCGGCCCACGTGTCATAGAACATGAGGACGGCCTCCATGTCGTCGCTCGTGAACTCGTACGTGTCGCCGGCGCTGACGAGTCCGTCGCCGTCCACGTCGGTGTACGTGAACGTGTGGCCGTTCACCGTCTTCGTGCCTTCGTTGAGCTTCATGCTCGCGAGGACGGTGCCGGGGCCGGGCTCGCCGAAGCGGCCGGGCTCGCCGTCCTGATAGATGGCGCGCATCTCGATCTCGCCGAGCTTGACCTCCTCGCGGTGGCCGTCGGCGACGACGCCGCGCGTGATCTTCTGCGTCTCGGTGCTCGCGTCCTCGGATTCCTGCACGAGCGAGAAGCTCGTGCGCTCGCCCGTCGTCGAGACGTCGATCGCGACCTCGCTGCCGTAGAGAATCTCGAACGCGCCCGTTTGGCGCTTGCCGTCCTCCATCGTCGTGAACGTGAAGGCCGCGGGGCGGCGGTCGAGATAGAAGGTGGCTTCAACGGTGTTGGTTTCGTTGTGGGCCTTCACGACGAAGGCGCCCTTGCCCTTGTGCGTCGTCGGCGTGACGGAGTCGACGATGTAGCCCTCCATCTCGCCGCCGAGGAACGAATCGGTCGACGCGCCTTCGTCGTCGCCTCCCGATCCGCCATAGGGGTTCTGGCGCGAGAAGTTCTCGATCGCCTCGAAGACGCTTCCCGTCTCCGGGACCTCGTCGCGCGTGACGTAGGTCTTCTCGCCCCAGTAGAAGTTGCCCGTCGTGCCCTTCTGGGCCGACCCGAGGGAGAACGTCGTTGCTCCCTGGGAGATCTTGACGCGGAAGAGCCAGGCGCCATCGCCCTTGATGTGCGCGAACTGGAAATCGCCGCGGCCCTCGTCCGAGCTGAAGTTGCCCTTGAGGCCGACGCGGTCGAGCTTCCCGAAGGCGTCTTCCCCGGAGGAGGCCGCGAGGAGGGTGCGCGCCTCGCCCGTCGTGGGGATGGGTTGGTCCGGCCCGGCGCCGTCGCCGTTGCCGTCGTTCTTGCCGCCCGCGCCGCCGTTGTCGGCCTGGAGACAGCCCGCGAGGGCGGTCGAGGCCGCGACGAGGAGGGCGATGAGGATGCGGTTCGCCATGCGCCGCGGAACGGGGGGCCGTCGCTTAAACGCTCGCGTTCTTGTCGAACTTCGAGAGGATGAGGTCGTAGACCCGCTTCTCCTCGCCGGAGGCCCGCTGCGCGAGGCGGCGCAGGATGAGCTCCGGCGTCGACCGCGCCCGGTACCCCATGCGCGGGGTGCGGTCCACCACGAGGTTCCCGTCCTCGTCGAGGCCGCGCGCCTCGATGCCGTCGATGCGCACCTGGGTGTGCTTCGAGACCTCGTCGGCCATGTGCGTGACGCAGACGCCGTACGAGGCGCTCGCGTGCAGGAGGTCGATGAACGTGCCGAGGATGCGCGACGCGGCGTCGAGCTCCGTCATCGCCTCGAGCTCGTCCGCGAGCACGAGCTTCTTCGAGGGCGTCGTCACGATCGGGATGAAGCCCTTGAGGAAGCTCTCGAACGCGCCCGCGTCGAGCGATCGCTTCTGCGTGAAGAAGTAGAGCGCTTCGACGACGTCGAGCGTCGCCTCGCGCGCGTTCACGGGGAGTCCGAGGTGCGCGAGGAGCGCGGCCTGGGCCACGGTCTCGAGGAGCGTCGTCTTGCCGCCCGAGTTCGCGCCCGTGAGGAGCACGACGTTGTCCTCGCCGCCGACCTCGTAGTCGATGCGCTGCCCGCCCGAGCGCGCGAGGTTGAGGTGGACCGCGCCCGCAAGCCGGAAGGTCTTGCCGAACTTCGGCCGCGCGAGGTCGTACGCGAGGGCGAAGGAGCCGAGCGCGAACGCGTAGTCGAACTCGAGGAGCGCCTGGATCTCGCGCTCGATCGCTGGCTTGAGGCCCGAGAGCCGACGCGCCGCGTCCACCTTCTCGCGGAAGGCCGCGCGCTTGCGGCGGGATTGGATCTCCAGACGCTTGCGCTCGAGCGCCTCGTCGTCCACGACGATCGGGTAGGAGCCGTCGAAGACCGCGAGGTCCTCGCCCGTCTCCGCGAGGAGCTTCTCGCGACCCGCGCGGAAGACCTCCGCCTGGATGTCGCGGACCTTCCGCGGCACGGCGCCGGACATCATCTCCACGACCTCCGCGCCGGTGAGCGAGACGCTCTCCGTGCGGCGGCGGATCTCGGCGTTCATCCCGTCCGCGGCGCGGCGGACGGCGGTCTCGATCGCGTCGAAGTCCACCTCGCGGTCGGAGAGCCGGTCGAGGATCGCGAGCACGTCGGGCGCGACCGAAACCCGGCCGAGGTGTGGCGAGAGGTCGCGGACCGTCTCGAAGAGAGGCCGGTTCTCGCGGTAGAACGCGACGACCGCCTCGGGGACGAGCGCGCCCGCATCGGCGGTGAACGGCACCTGCACGACGTTGTCGGCGCCGGTGAGGTCGAGCAGGCCGGAGGAGTACGCGTAGATGACGACCTCGTAGCCGTCGTTGAACGAGGTGTCGTCGGGCGTGAGGATGCGGCAGAAGCGGTCCACGCCGGCCTTGACGAGACGCTCGTAGTCCTCCTCCGTGTCGACGAGGATGGCGGTCGAGGATTCGTACTTCGCCTTGGGCTGGCGGGGCTTCGCGACCTTCGCGAGGAGCGTCGCGACCGCGTCGCGGTCGAGCGCCTCGACGGCCTTGCGGTGCGCGAGGACCTCCTCGACGTGCGCCTCCATCGCCTTGCGGTCGCCCAGGGGGACGAGGAGCTGCACGCGGTTGCGCGCGTACGCCGTGTTCGCGAACGCCGCGACGCGCTCGAGGATGTCCTCGTAGAGCTGCTCCGCGCGGGGGGTCCTGAGGAAGTCCGCGGGGCGCCGCCCCTGGACCGCGAGCACGACCTCGACGGCCTTGCGGACGCTGATGCCCTCCACCGCGGCGAGGCGGTCCACCTCGCTCGCGCGCGCCGCCTCGAAGAAGGCCGCCTCCGAGCCGAACGCCTTGAGCAGGCGCTCCGAGAGCGCGGGGCCGATGCCCTCCACGTCCGCGAGCTTCACCTCGGGGTCGAGGGCGGCCGGCGTGATGAGGGCTTGGGTCGTGACGGCCTCTTTCTTGGGGACGAGGGTCCGGGCGGCCATGGGCGGCGACGGCCGGGAACGGGCGGAGGGCGCCTTGGGTCTTCACCCGAGGTCGCCGAAACAAAGAAGGGTCAGGGGTCGGGCGGGCCGCGGCCGGCGAGGGCCCGCGGGAGGTCCGTCTAGGAAGGACGCGATGAAGGCGAGGTCCGCCTCGACCTCCTCCGCAAGCGGGATGTCGCCGCCGGGATAGCGGCCGTCGTTGTAACGGTTCAGGATGCGGTTCACCCGCCGGAGCCGCGCCGCGTCCACCGCGTCGCGGTAGAGCCGCCCGAATTCGCCGCCCGGGTTGTGGCGACGCGCGAGCGCGCCCTCGGCGGCGAGGATGGCGGCCTTGAGGCCCAGCTCGAGCGCGTGGATTGCGAGGTTGTGGGCGGGCGCGACGCGGGCGTCCTCCGCCGCGAGGACCGCGGCGGCGAGATAGTCCCTCATGAGTCCGAGGTAACCCGATACCTCGCCATCGCGGCCCAGACGTCCTCACCGCGGTCGAGATCGCCCGCGATGATGATGCCGTTCATCCGGGCTTCGCGATAAACGGTGCCGTCGCTCGCCACGAACTCCGAAGGCGACGCGAAGAACGGGCGCACCGGATGCGCAAGACCCAGGTCGGGATCGGCGAGCCGATCGCGGAGGTCGGCGCGCGTGGCGGTCATCGCCGCGTCGACGAGGAAGATGACGTCGAGGTCGCTCTTCCACGTGGCTTCGCCCGCGGCGACCGAACCGAAGAGGACGACGAAGCGGACGTTCGCGGCGAAGGGGGACGCGCCGACCGCCTGCAGGACGCGCACGAGATCGTCCCGGAATTCGCCCTCGTCGACTTGGAGGAGCAGTTCGCGCCCGGCGGGCACGGACCCCGTCGCGGTCCAGGCGACCGAGAAGCGGGGTCGTCGGATCCACGCGATTGAAAACGGTCGCGCGCGGTATTCCTTCACGCGCCCGCGCGACGTCCTCCGGACCCGCGACTCCGCGAAACCGGCGCGCACGAGGCCGTCGAGCGCCCGCTGCAGTGCGGGCTTGGTCATGTCGAACCGGGCTTCGTAGACGCCGGACACGGCCCAGTCCGGAGCAAGCGCCCAGAGAAGACGCTCGGCCGTGGGTCGGTAGGCGCGTTCGGCCGCGCGCCACTTTTCGGCGGCCTCCAGGGACATATTGCCATGTTGTCTTGTATGGCAATATGTCTTTCCCCCGAGCGGCCCCGGCGCGGGCCAACGTTTACGACGGCCCCCA
>DATLGO010000055.1 GCA_035540375.1 Candidatus Thermoplasmatota archaeon | reverse complement strand
CGGGCGTCGGGACTCGGGACCGGGAGCCGGGCACCGGGCGTCGGGCGTCGGGACTCGGGACCGGGAGCCGGGCCCAGGTCCGGGTCCGGGGCCGGGTCCGGGTCCGGGACCGGGTCCGGGTCCGGGGCCGGGTCCAAGGCTTGTCCTGACCCTACGCGGCGAGCGGCGCGGGGGCGTGGAATGCAGGAAAAAAAGACTGTCGGCGGAGGCTTCGCGGGCCTCCGCCGTGGGGGGTTGCGCTTAGGCGCAGGCCGCCGACGCGGTCGTGCCGACGGCCGCGCCCGCGATCGTGTACAGCCGGCTCGCGACCGCGTTGATCGTGTCGCCGGCCGCGTGGGCCGCCGTCACCGTCGCCGTCGTCGCGCCCGCCGCGTGGGTGAGCGTGCCGATGGCGTTCGGCGCGCGGTTCAGGTCGGAGGCCTGGATGGCCGCCGTGTCCGTGCCCGTCTTGCTGTAGAACGTGCCCGCGAACGTGATCGTGCCCGAGCCGTCCACGCAGGTCGGGACGGCCGTCGTCACCGCGCTCTGGCCCGTGAGGCCCGAGAGCGTGAGCTGCGAGATCACCGAGTTCGCGGCCGTGTCCACGAGGCGGATCTGGACCGTGCCCGAAGGCGTGTTCGACACGCCGACGCGCACGATGTCGCCCGCGCCCGCCGCGCACTTCGTCGACGAGAGACGGGCCGTGCCGTCCCACGCCGTCGCGGTGCCCGAGTCGATGAACGAGCTGCACGAAGCGGCCTTCATGTAGATGCCGTACGTGCCGGCGCTCACGCCGTCGACCACGATCTTCAGCGTGTTCCACGTCGCGGTCGGCGACACCGACGCGAGCTGCAGCGTCACGACGCCGCCCGACGACGACACGACGGTGAGCGCCGCCGTGTCCGACTGCGAGCCGCTCGCGCCGAAGCCGCTGACCCAGACGTAGATGGTCGCCGCCAGGACGACCGTGATCGCGACCATCAGGATGACCGCGATCACGGGCGAGACGGCATCATCGTCGCGCTTGAACTTCCGGTTGGCCTTCATCTGCCTCACCACGACTCCCACGAGGCCTGCCTAGCTGTGCAGCACGAGCGACGCGACCACGTTGCCCGAGGCGGTGTCGATGAAGTTGATCGTGTCGCCCGCGGCGGGACCGGTCGTGCCCGAGCCCCAGAGGAGGCGGAGCGTGTCGCCCGCGGCGATGTTGCCCGAGCAGGCCGCGCCGTTCACGGACCAGCGGAACTCGCTCGCGCCCGCGGCGCTCGCGGAGGTCGTCCACGGACCACCGGTGCCGGTCGACGTCGCCTTGAACGCGCTGCACGCGAAGTTGGGCGAGACCGAGACGATCGTGTAGGCCACGGAGCCCGAGGCCGCGCCGAGGTTGGACGCGGTTCCCTGACTGAGGCTGAGGTTCTTCGCCTGCGATCCGGACGCACCGAAGCCGCTCACCCACACGTACACTGTGGCGGCAAGCACGACGGTGATGGCGACCATCAGGATGACGGCGATCACCGGCGAGACGGCATCGTCCCGGTTCAGGCGGAAGCGGCGGTTGGACTTCATGGGTTTACTCTCCAAGCAATCAGCCCGTTGGGCTGCCAGCCCCCTGCTCTGTCGACAGGGGCTATTTAGGGTCGCGTGAAAGGGGCCAAATACGCCGCCGCCGGGGTCGGCGCAACCGTCAAAATCCGGCCCCGAGGAGCGGAAACGTCGCGCGCGCCCATCCTTTGCTTAAGGGGTTCTTGATCGAATCGACGCGGGCGGCAGGGCCAAATCGCACCTTGGCGATGCGGCGCCGTGTTCCCGTTCGGCCACGTCGGCCTCACGCTCGCCCTCGCCGAGGCCGCCCGCCGCTTTCCGGCGCTCGCACGGATCGGGACCCTCCCGGTCCTCGCGCTCGCCGTCGGGGCGATGCTTCCCGACGCCATCGACAAACCGCTCGGACACTGGATCCTCGACTGGGGGACGGGGCGCCTCATCGGCCACAGCCTCGTGTTCCTCCTCGCGCTCGCCGTCGCCGCGTGGGTTGCGCGCAGCCGCGGCTCGCCCCGCGCGGCCGGGGTCGCCCTCGCGCTCGTCCTCGGCACCGCGACGCACCTCGTCTTCGACCAGATGTGGGCCACGCCCGAAGTCCTCCTGTGGCCGCTTTTCGGCCCGTTCCCCCACGGCGATTTCGAGCCGAGCGGCTGGATCGCGGCGCTCCTCACGAACCGCTTCATCCAGGCGACCGAGCTCCTCGGCGCGGCGGGACTCGCGTGGGCGGCGTGGGCCGAGGCGCGACGTCGACGCGTCGCGCGGTGACCGCGCGGGCTGTACCAGAATCCGCATCCCGCGACATCCGCCGTCACCGGATGCGTGGATCCCGCGACGCGACCGCGACCACGCATCCGCGGCATCCTCGCCTGGCCGTTCGTGCTTGCGGTCGGGCTCGTCCTCGGCGTGTACGAAGGGCTCATCTACGCGCCTCCGCACGGGCACGAGTACGTCGTCTGGTCGCTCCTTCTCGTCATGGAGGCGCTCCTGCTCTTCGGCTGGCTCGGGCCCGCCCGAGGCCTCGCCTTCCTGCCGCTCGTGATCGTCGCGCAGGACGTCTCGAGCCTCGTGGCGCAAGGCGCCTCCCCGTTCACCGCGGACTGGTACCGGCTGTATTTCGGCGACAACCTCCTCACGCGGCGCGACGTGGGATTCCCGAACTGGTACGTCGTGGGGGTATTCCTGACGGTCGTCGCCGACCTCGCGCTCGCGCTCCCGCGGCGGGTCGCCTACACGCCCTCGCGCTCTGGCTGAGCAACGGGTATATTCGCGGTCGCGCGTTTGCGCCGTCGTGGTCCGCGGCGCCTTCACCGTCCTCGCCCTTGCCCTCGCCGCGCTCCTCGCCGTCGAAGCCGCCGTCGCGGCCGCCGACCTCGCCGCGAGGCCCCGCGACGCGGTCTTCGCCGTCGAAGCCGCCCTTCTCGTCGTCGAGGCCGCGCTCGTCCTCTTCGCCATTCCGCTCCTCCTCGCGGCGCGCGCCGGCCGCCCGGCGGCTCCGCCCGAACTCGCGGACGACGCCCTTGCGGCCGTCGACCTCTTCGTCCCGGTGCGCGACGAGGACGCGCGCGTCCTCGCCGCGACGCTCGCGGGCGCCTCGAAGCTCGACTATCCCGCGTCGCGGCTTGCCGTCTGGATCCTCGACGATTCGACGACGGAAGCGGCGCGCCGCGACGTGGACCGCGTCGCGCGCGAGACGGGGGCGCGGGTCCTCCGCCGCGCCGAAGGCCGGGGCCTCAAGGCGGGCGCGCTCAACGCCGCGCTTGCGAGGACGCAGGCTCCCATCGTCGCGGTGCTCGACGTCGACCACGTCCCGGATCCCTCGTTCCTTCGGCGCGCGGCCGCCGGACTCGCGGCGGATCCGGGCGCGGCGTGCGTCCAGACGCGCATCGCATGGCGCAACGCGGACGCGCCCCTGCGCCGGCTCGCCGCGCTCCTCCAGAGCCACTTCTACGGCGTCATCCAATGGGACCGCGGCGCGCGAGGCCGCGCCGTCTTCGCGGGAAGCGCGGCCGCGTTCCGCCGCGCGGCGCTCGAGGACGCGCGGGGCTTTCCCGAAGCGACGCTCGTGGAGGATTTCGACCTGACCGTGATCCTCGCGACGCGCGGATGGCGCATCGCCTACGACGACCGGGTCGGCGCGACGGGTCTCTTGCCTTGGACGGGCCGCGACCTCGCGCGGCAGCTCTGGCGATGGAGCCACGGGACGACGCGCGTGCTGCGTCTGCGCGCGGGCGCCATCCTGCGCTCGGACCTTCCCGCGCGCGAGAAGGCGGAGCTCATCGCCGCGGCCGGCGCCTACGTCGCGGGCGGCCTCTTCGTCCTCGCGGGGCTGCTCCTCGCGGCGCACGCCGCGCTCGGCACCGCCACGCCCGCCCATGCCGTCGTCCCGCTCGTCATGCTCGCGCCCGCAAGCGTCCTCGTCGCGCACGTTGCGACGGCCCGCATCGCGCTCGCGCGGGAGGGACGCCGGGACGCCGCGCTCCTGCTCCCCTACCACTTCGTGAGCCTCGCGTTCACGCCCATCCTCTTCGCGAGCACGCTCGCGGCGCTCGCGGGGCTCGGTCCGCGCGACGCGGGACGGGTCGGAAAGGCGCGAGACGGGCCGCGCGCGCGGCAACCCGCGTTCCTCGCCGTCGCCGCGGGAGCCGCGGCGTTCGGCGTGGCGCTCGCGCTCCTCGCCTTCCCCCTCATCCCGGCATCGCGGAGCGCCTGGCCGTGGGCGCTCGAGCTCGCGGCCGCCTTCCTCCTGCCGCTCGGGCTCTGGATGCCGACGCGGAGCTAGCGCGCGAGGATCACTCGGGCGTGACCGTTCGCGTATACCTGGGCCCGGAACGCCGCATAGCTCTCGACGTCCACGGGGAAGACTCCGATGGGCGCGGCCTCGCCGCCGCGGGCGGCCCAACTTTCGGCAACAAGCGCGCGGGGAGGATCCACGACGGCGCCGCGCGCGAGGTCGAACGCGAGCGAAGCCGACGGCGCGAGACCGGCATAACGCGCGACCGCCGAGAGCCGGGTGTCGGTCGCAAGCGAGCCGCCCTCCGACGCCCACCGCGCCGCCGCGAGCTCGGCCGGCGATACGGAGTTCGAGAACGTGAGCGTCGCGTCGCCCGCAAGCGCGATGGGCGTCGTGAGGGCGGGGAGCGCGACAAGGACGGCGACGAGCGCGCCGCGGCCGCGCGGGACGCGCGCGGCGAGGAGGGCGGCTCCGACGCCGAGCCCGAGGGCGAGGGCGGGGGCCGCGAAATCGGCGGCGCGCTGCGCGAGGTAGAAGCTCGTCGCATCGAGGCCGCGGAGCACGGCGAAGAGCGCGAACACGACGACGGACGCGGCAAGACCGCCGACGAGCGCGTCGCCCTCCGCGCCGCGTCTCGTGAGGAGCGCCGCCCATCCGACCGCCGCAAGGACGAGCACGAGGAGCAGCGGGACGGCGAGGGCGGCGAGGAGCGGCGGCGTGAGGGCGCCGCCTTCGAAGACCGGCACGAAGGCGTTCGCGAGGAGCAGGGCTCCGCCCGCAAGCGGGATCGAGGCCAGGACCATGGCGCTTCGCCGAATGGAGCGGGCCCGCCGGGCCGCGACGTGGAGAACGGCGAGCGCGAGGACCACGAGGGCCGCGTAGAGCGCGGCGTCGGCGGCCATGATCTTCCAGTACGCGCCGACGGCGCTCCGCACGCTCGCGAACCAGGCGACGGCCCACCCCGCGGCGACGCCGACGGCGATCGCCCGCCACGCGACGGTCCCGAACCCGCGCGACGCCGCGACGACGGAAAGGCCGAGGACGCAGGCGGTGACGGCAAGAAGCGTCGAGAGGTGATGGAACAGCGGAAGGATCGCGAGGAGGACCGCGCCGAGCGCGACTTCGCGGCGCGCGCGCCCCGAGACGACGAGCGCGACCGAGAGGGGAACGAGCGCGAAGGCCATCGTCTGCTTCATCACGACGCTCGTGAAGTAGACGAACGTCCCGAGCGTCGCGAGGGCTGCAAGCGCCACGACGTCGGCGACGTCATGGCGCAATCCTCGCCGGACGAAGGCCCACGCGGCGACGACGGCCGCGAGGCCCGCGAGCGCGAACAGGGGCTGGGCGAGCGCAAGCGGCTCGAGGCCGGTCACGGCGCTCGCCTGGGCGAGAAGAAGAAAGGCGGCGGGCATCGAGGCGCTGTAGCCCGTCGGCGCCCACGCGCCCTCCGCGATGAAACCTTCGGCCGTCGAAGCGGCGTCGAAGCCGTCGACGTTGTGCGGGAGCGGGCTCGAGGCGAGGGGGGCGAGCCTCAGCCCGAGGGCCAGAAGAAGGATCGCGAGGATCGCGAGCCGCTTCAAGCGAGCGCCTCCGCAAGGTCGGCGCGGGCGGGCCGCCGCGACGCGGGGGGCCGCGGACGCGCGAGCCGCTCGGCCGCGACCTCCGCGGCGCCGAGCGTCGAAAGCAGCGCGAAAGCGGCGAGGACCGCGAACCGGGCGGGCTCGAGCGAGACCGCGGGTCGATGGCCGAAGACCGCGAATGCGTCGAGGCCCGCGAGCGCCTCAGCCGCCGCCGCGCCGAGGGCGACGCCCGCGAGGGCGGCGGCCACGGCCGCGGGCGCGAGGGCGCGGCGCGCGAACGCCCTGACCTGCCGCCGCGTCGCGCCGAGCGCCGAAAGCAGCGCGAGGTCGGCCGCGCGCGCGGCCGCGAGGCGCGAGAAGACGGCCGCGTTCCCCACGAAGAAGAGCGCGAACGAAAGGAGCGAGACGAGCACGCCCGCAAGCGCGACCGACCCGAACACGGCGCCGACGGCCTCGCCGGAGCTCGCCGTTGCGAGAGGCGCCCCGCCGGCGATAAGTCGCCATTGCGCGCGCGCCACCTCGGGCGTCGCGACGAGGAGAGGGGCCGCAAGGTCGGCGACCGCGACGATGCGATCGCCCGGGGCGCGGGCGTCGAAGGTCGCGCGAAGGACCTCGCGCGCGCCCGGCGAGAGCCGGTAGGCGAGCGAGGCGACGGGGACCCCGTCGAGCCTGACGTCGTGCGCGCCCGCGCGGGGCTCCGCGGCGAAGTTCACGAGCTCCGCCTCGACCAAGACCCGACCGCCGGGGTCGACGACGGTCGACGCGAGCGCGATCCGCGCGACGACGACGCCGTCGTCCGGACCCGCACCGAAGACGGCGTGCGAAACGGGGGCGCGACCCGCGCCCGTCGCCGTCCAGGTCGCGCGGCCGGCCGCAAGCGCGACGCGCGCCTCGCCGCGCGCATCCGTCAAGGCCGACGACGCGCCGTCGGTGAGCCGCACGGCCGCGAGAGGGTTTCCGTCGCCATCGGTGACGCGCAGCGTCACCATCTCCCCCGCGCGGCCCCATGCGGGGCCCGCGACGACGATCCGGTCGGCCTCGAGGAGCGTGGCGCGCACCGCCTCGCGGAGACGCTCGCGATCGAGCGGCACGATCTCGACAAGGTGCGCGGCCCCCGGCGCGAGGCCGCCGAGGCGGCGGCCCGACGCGAGATCGACGAGGAGCTCGTCGGCCAGCGCGGTCTCGGCCGCGACGAGCCCCCCCACACGCAGCACGACCACGTCGGGCTGGATCGAGGCCGGGATCGCGACGACGTCGCCGGGCGCGAGGCCGAGGCGGGCCGCGAGCCGCTCCCCGACAAGGAGCGCGGAATCGTTGGCCGAAACGGGCATCGCCCCCGCGACGAGCCGCGCGCGGTGGAGCGCGAGGAGATCCGCGAGGTCCGCGCCGCGCGCGACGACGGGCTCCCCGCGGACGATCGCGAACGTGAACGTCTCCGGCAACGCCTCGCGCGCAAGCGGGCTCGCCACGAGAGCGGTCACGGTCGCGGGGTCGAGCGCGCGCCCGCCCGGCACCGGAAGCCGCGAGGCGGGAAGGACGGCCTCCGCGTCCGGAGCGTAGAGGCGCGCGGGATCCGCGACCGCCGCGAAGGCGGCTTGAACGAGCACGAAGAGCGCCGTTCCGAGCGCGACCGCGGCGACGTGCGGCGCGACGCCCGCGCGCGTCAAGGCGAGGCCTCCAGTCGTGACCCCTCGAGCTTGACGAGCGCGCGCCGCGCCGCGAGGAGGCCCGCGCCGAACGCGAGCGCCGCGAGCGCGAGGAGCGCGGGGGCGAGCGTCCAGTCGGGCGCGGGCGTCACGGGCGCGCGGAGCCCGAGGCGATTCCCGAAGCTGAAGGCCGCGTACGCGAGGACGACCCCGAGCGCGGCGCCCACGACGATCCCCGCGCCGACGATGCGCGCGAGCCACGACGCCGCCCAACGCAGGACGTCCGCGCGCGAGGCGCCGAGGCTCCGCGCGAGGTGCACGTCCGCGCGGTGGTGCTCGACGGCCGACGCCGCGAGGTTCACGGTCACCGCCGCCGCGACGAGGCCCGTCGCGGCGACGAGGAGGCCGAACCCCGCCGCAAGCGCCCCGCCGCCGCCCGCGACGAACGCGCGGACGCCGACGAGCGGCACGGTCGAGGCGCCTTCGGGCGCCTCAGCGCCGGGCGCGAGCACGAGCGCGCGGCCGAAGCGCGGGGCGACGCGCTCGAAGTCCTCGAGCGGCGCGAACACCCACCCGCGCGGCGCGTGGATCGCCTCGAGGACGCCCCGGACCGTGACGTTCCCCTCGAAGCGCGCGACCGCGAGGTCGGCGGCCGGACCGATCCCGGTCGTCCCCGCCTCGAGCGGCGCGCCGGGGCCCACCGCCTCCACGGCCGCGAGCGTCACGGGGCGGCCGTCCGTCGTCCGCGCCGCCGCGACACGCACCGCCGACGCGCCTTCGGGGACGGCCCCGAACCCGGGGCTCGCGAACGGATCCTCGCCGACCCAGGCGAGCACAGCCGGCACGTCGAAGCGGTCCGACTGCCCCGCGAGCGCGTCCGCGAAGCCGGCCGAGACCGCCGCGCCGCCCGCGAGATACGCGGCCGCGAGCGCGAGACCCGTCGCGAGGAGGAGCGACGACCGGTCGTCCGCGACGCGCCCGAACACGCCTCCGCGAGGGAGGGCGCGCGCTTTAGCCTTGGCGGGTTTTCCGCGCGGCGACGCACCCGAACGCCTTTATCGCGCGCGCGCCATCGACCGCCGTGGTCCGCCTCGCGCTCGAGGGCGTCGGCAAGGTGTACGGGGCCCACCGTGTGCTCGGCGGCCTGGACCTCGCCCTCGACGGGGGCGACCTCCTCGTCCTGCGCGGCGCGAGCGGCGCCGGCAAGACCACCCTCCTCCAGATCGCGGGCCTCCTCGAGCCGCCGAGCGAAGGCCGCGTCATCCTCGACGGCGAGGACGTCGCCGCGCTCGACGACGACGCCCGCGCCCGCGTGCGCCTCGCGCGCATCGGCCACGTCTTCCAGACGCACAACATGATCCCGAGCCTCACCCTCCTCGACAACGTCCTCCTGCCGATGCGCCTCGCGCGCCGCGCCGACGCCGGCCGGGCGCGCGCGCTGCTCGCGGACGTCGGCCTTGCCGGAAAGACGGCGTCCTATCCCGACGAAGTGAGCATCGGCGAGCGCCAGCGCGCCGCGTTCGCCCGCGCCCTCGCCAACGAGCCCGACGTGCTCCTCGCGGACGAGCCCACCGCTTCGCTCGACGACGCGAACGCGACCCTCGTCACGGACCTCCTCGAAGCCGCACAGGCTCGGGGGTGCGCGGTCCTCGTCGCGAGCCATGACGGACGGGTGAAAGGGGCCGATATCCCATTGATATCCGGCGGATCCGCGCCCCGGCATCCGTGATCCTTCAACGGGCCACGCCCCTTTTCCGCAATCCAAAGGGCTAAAGGGGACCTACCTGCATTGCGCGCCCGGAAGGTCGAGCGGCGCCGCGTCGGGGTGCCGGCCTCGACGACGGACCGGTTGGCCCATGAGTCCGAGATCGATCGCAACGGCAGACACCCGGGCATCCACGCGCCCGGTCGACGGCGCGCCCGCCGTCAGCATCCTCCTCCCCACCAAGAACGCGGGCCCCCTCCTCGCGCGCGTCCTCGCGCAGATCTTCGCGCAGAAGACGCGCCACCGCTTCGAGGTCATCGTCGCCGACTCGGGCTCCACCGACGGGACGCTCCAGCTCCTCCTCGAGTTCCCGATCACCGTCGTGCACGTCCCGCCCGCGGAGTTCAACCACGGCGGCACGCGCAACCTCCTCGCCTCGCACGCGCGCGGCGAGTACCTCGTCTTCCTCACGCAGGACGCCGTCCCCGCGGACGAGCACTGGCTCGAACGCCTCGTGGAGCCCCTAGCGCGCGGCGACGCCGTCGGCGCGTACGCGCGCCAGGTCCCCCGCGCCGACACGGACCCCATCAACGCGTTCTTCCTCGACGAGATGTACCCCGCGACGAGCCGCGTCCAGTACCTCAACGGGCAGGGCCTCACCCTCGACACCGTGCGCTTCTCGAACGCCTCGAGCGCGATGAAGCGCAGCGTCTGGGCCGCGACCCCCTTCCGGCCCGACATCATCATGGCCGAGGACCAGGACTGGAGCGTTCGCGTGCTCAAGGGCGGGGGACGCATCGCCTACGTCGCGGAGTCCCGCGTCGAGCATGCCCACCACTACACGCTCGGGGAGACGTTCAAGAAGTACTTTGATTCGGGGGTGAGTTATCGGGAGATGCACCTTTCCCACACAGGTCTCCGAGGCATTTTCCCCGAGTTAGTATCCGGCGGACTACGACACGTAGGTCGAAAGGCGCGATATTTGTGGGCAACTCGAAACTTGATTTGGTTTCCGAGGGCCATTGCCGAGAGCGCTGCGAAAGCAGTGGGTCTGATGCTTGGGCGAATTCACACCTCGCTGCCACGGTATATTGTTCTTACATGCAGCTGGCACAAGTATTATTGGCAGCGACCCGCCACAATATTGAGCCCGCCAATAGAAGCGACCGGGGCAGAAAAGACCTGATCGACCGCGGATGAATCGACCCATCACAAGGGAGTGATTTCGGCGCACATCGCAATTTGCGAAAAACATCCGCCTTATCCGACGGACCATGGCCGCGCAGTTCGAACTGTATCCCTCGCGAACGGGTTGGCGGCAAGAGGCCACAAAGTCACCATACTGACTCCAAGCCCAATCGGGGGCGAATCCTCGCTTTCCCCAGGCGTCATGACCCGTTACGTGCCCCACGTACCCTGGCCGTTTCGAGACCTCTTGATATGGGCTCGGCTTGTAGCGCTAAAGCGCAATGATGCGCCGGATCTGATCCAAATCGAAAACAGTCAACTTGCTCTGCTAGGACTGTTGACCCGCACCATTGGAAAGCCCTTGATATATGAAGCGCACGTTGTCGAATCCGAATTTTCGCGCGGACGAGAAAGAAGTTCAAGGAAAGATAAGCTCATTGCCAATCTTCTCGACCTTGGCGAAAGCGTGCTCATAAAGATTGCAGACAGAACGATTGCCCTGAGTGAATCTGACCGGAATAGATTAATCGCTCGCCACAAACTTGCAGCCCCAGCAGTACGCGTCTTCCCGCTGTTGGCGCGGCCTCAGGACTTCTCCCCCCCAAATAGCGCCATTCCAACGTCACAACATTCAGTGGTATTCCTTGGCTCGTATACGCATGAAGCCAATAGGGCTGCGATCCAATTTATTGTCAATGAACTCAGACCCGCACTTCATAACCTGGTCCCTTCCGCCGAAATCATGCTCGTTGGGAAAGGGATTCCAAAGGAAATCGCCGATCACCACACAATCCGCGTCTTCGCGGATGTTCCGGATGTCAGGCCCCTCATCGATCGCGCTCACGTTTGTATTGCGCCGATATGGATGGGATCTGGCCTTCGAACTAAGATCATTGAATACTGGACCCGAAGCAAACCAGTGGTCGCTACCGACATTGCAGCGGAAGGCCTCGCAGCGCGAGACGGAATCAATATCCGTATCGCAAATACGCCAGTAGAGTTTGCACATGCCATCGCAAGCATAATGCGAGAACCCGATTTGGGAATGCAACTCGGAAAGGAAGGTTTAAAGACTGCCAGATTACACTTTGCCGAGGAAAGGGTCGTCGGAGACCTCATGAAATTTTACGAGGAAGTTCGAACCCACAATCGCTCGAAACCCTCATGAAGGCAATCCGATGAGTTTTCTCGAGCACAATCAGGGCCGCTTAGTCTGTATCGCTCCGGATACTATCTATCCACCTTCTCATGGAGCGGCAGTTCGAACACTGCAAATGGCCAGGATAGCCAGCCGCACGCGAAATACCCTAGTTGTCGGATACGCTCCGGAGGAAGGAACGTATCAGTGGGAAGGCGTCTTGATAAAGCACCTCCGCAAGCCTACAAGCGGACCCCGAAGGGCAATCCAATTGGCGCAAATGTTTTTCTCAGATGATTTCGGCCTCACTCTGCCACCAACGATTCTGAAACCCGAGACTGACGCGATCGTCCTCGAATCCCCTTTTCTATTTACGGCTACGAGTCGGGCAGGAGTGAAAAGCTTTGTCCTTAATGCACACAACGTCTACCAGGATATCGCACAGTTTCCCCAATCTGGAATGAAGGAACGAGTCTGGAGCTTGGCCACGAAGAAACGCCAAGCATCTATCGAACGAGAGGCATGGAAGGCCGCGAGGCACGTGATCTTCTGTTCCAGTGAGGACCGTGACCGAGCTGCATCAATAGAACCGAGTCTAAGCATCAAGAGTAGCGTAATTCCAAATTGCGTAGACACAAGGGAATACGCCCCACTCGAGATGCCGTTTTCATCCAAGATTCGACCAGTCATGTTCCTCGGCACCACTCGGTATCCACCAAATTTTTTCGCCGTTAAAGAGATCTGTGAAACAATTGCCCCTCATTTTCCAAGTGTGAACTTTGCAATTATAGGGGAATCGAGTCGCCGTCCACGGGTGGTATCCAGTAATGTCTCGTTCGTTGGCAAGGTGGCGAAGCCTGCCGAGTTTCTACCGAACGGTCGCGCGGCCATCATTCCACTGCGGCATGGCAGTGGAACACGACTAAAGATTTTGGAGTTCTTTGCGTCTGGCGTGCCAGTGGTCGCAACCGCCAAGGCATGCCAAGGGATCGAGGCTCGAGACGACATCCACTTCCTTCGCGCCGAAACGCCTAAAGAGCTGATTGAAGCCCTGTCCAGAATCCTCACCGACGAAAACTTGAGCATGAAACTCGCAAAGAACGCGCGTAAACTCGTCGAGAGCAGGTACGATTGGCGCCGCTACTCTGATTCAATAGCCTCAATCTACTTCGAATCAGAGAGATCAGACCATTGACACGAAGCGCATTCAGGACATGCCCCGCGCTTCAGCATCACCCGCTATACCTACTGACTTACTCAGGCGCCCCCGAGCGAAATCACGAAGCGCATTCAGGACATGCCCCCGCGCTTCAGTATGACCACGTAGCGTAGTGTAGGCAATACTGAGAAGGGCCAGCACCACGACCGAAGGAACGGCGACTGGCCAAAACCAGCCCCCCGACCACCGTCTCGCAAATTCAAGGCGATTTCTTATTAAATAATATTTATGTATTCCACGGGCACGATGCATTGATTGTGACACCCGATGGACTACAACGGAGTCGAGATCCACAAGCAGCTTATAGCCTCGCTTTCGGGCCTTTAGACACCAATCGGTTTCCTCATAGTATAAGAAATACGATTCATCGAGAAGCCCCACTTCACGAAAAACGGACGCGTGCGCCAATAAGGCACACCCAGTGATGTAATCGGTTTCGACAACCCCGGTAAACCGATCCGCTGGTTTGTTGAAGCCGATGTGTTTCGTTCGGCCCGTACGCCGATATACTCGACCCCCTGCAAACCAAACAATAGAAGGAGGCGATTCAAAGGTGACCTTTGGACCCACTACAGCAGCCCCATGACGTTGCATGACGCATAGGAGTTGCCTTAACAATCCGGAATCGGACGGATACGCATCGTTATTCAAGAGAAAAATATAATCATAATTGTGCTCCAAGGCTACCTCAATTGCGAGATTGCATCCGCCGGCGAACCCAAGGTTTTCGGAAGATTCAATGACGTGAACTTGTGAAAAGCGCTCACGAATCGCAGCGGCCTGCGACGGGCGCGAGCCGTTGTCGACGACGAAAACTCCCTGACGAGGGTAATCGAGCGACAAGGTAGCGTTAACACAATCGATCGTGTCACTTAAGCCATTCCAATTCACAATAATTGTCGCAACGCTCGGGATATCGCCTGCTTGGGGCTCGCGGTGCGGTTTCGGCGCTGACGAGCTCAATGAGCACCCCTACCCAGAATATCAAGAACGGACGATCGCTTCCAGAACATCATCGCTCACATGCTCCCTTGATGAATATAGAGCTTCGCGTAAGGACTATCGTAAACGATCGCAGTCGAGGGAGTCGCAGCAAGGCGCTGCATGTCCGAGAACCGAACTACGGTGTAGGCCACGGTCTGACCATCACCCTGAAGTAACTGGAACGTTTCCGTTCTTAGCCAGAAGGCCGAGAAGCGAGATAGTTTTGTAGAGTCGCCTCGGAAGAGGGCCTGCACATCGGCATCTGCCCCACCATGGAAAGCAACGTTAGTTCTAACTCGGACGCCTTCGCGCTCAAGGAGATCAACGGCGCCAATATCGGAAGCTACGGGCCCCGGACCCGCATATTTGCCGACCCAGACCGCGGCGGACCGCCCGCTTGCGGTCAGCCGCCGCTCAGGATCTCCAAGGTTCCAGTCCGGCTCAACTGTCCCGTGGTAGAATGTGGGTTCAAGCGTCCCGGGCCCCGCGATTAGAAGCAAGACTGCTAAGACTACCCAAATGATCCTAACGGATCGACGTGGTAAGGACATCGCAATAGCGCTCGCCGAAAGAATTGCGAAGGCCGCCCCAAAAATAAATATTCGACTATAGACAGCGACGCGCGAAAGATCCTTGAATGCCAAACTTGACCCCATCAGGACTGCGGATAAACCGAGTGGAAAGAAAGCAGCACCCATTGGAATCACAAGCTTGCTTTTGCTGAGATTTCTCCGCAATGCAAAGATCGAGAGCATGGACAAAGCAACCAGTATTAGGAGCATCGCCCCCGCCTGGAGACGTAACCTCATATTTGCGCCGCGTTCAGGGTTCGGATTCTGGAAAACGAACCCGACATCGGTTACACTACCCAAAAGGGCTCCACCCACCGTCCCCACAATCACCTTGAGGATCCCTTCAGCTTGAAACCACCCTACATAAAGCAGGAAGCCCCCCAAGGCAACGTTGTAGGCAAGGATGATCACCCAAGGGCCGGAGGCCGCGCCTGACTTAGGTCGGAGCCAGCGGAAAACTCCAACTCCCAGCAGTGCAAAACCTACGAACAAACTTGTTGTGAAATGTCCGAGGATGAGAATAATGGACCCACAACCAACTATAACCACGTCGCGAAGACTAGTCCGGTAAGAAGGGCGCGCGATGGCCCAAAGAATCATCAACGCGCCCACAAACGCAATCCCTTGCCGTGTGAGAATGGCGTGTGGAAAGACCCCCAGTAGAGCCGTGAGCACCCCAGCACAAGCCCCCGCGGGCATCCCGAACATCCTCGAGCCCGCAATGAATGCGAGGGCAGTAATCGTCATATGAATGGCGAGCGGAATCATGATCCCGGCGTCGCGCGGAGGAACCCCCATGACTTCAGCGGCGACCGCGGCAAGTGAATGGATCGCCGGCCACGTAGCATAGGCCCTTAATCTCCAAACCCCGTAATCTGTCGTAATGCGACCGTATTCGACGATATTTTCTACAATTTTCAGGTCGACATCTGCCTCACGAAGAAGTCCCTCTTGAACAGCTGCATGCATCATTGCGCCGAGTGTAATTGCCAAGGCAACTGCGAAGGTAAACCGAATCGCATACCGCGATTCATCGTTTCCTGCAACCCGATACGTGACCACGATGACCATCACGCCGACGGTAAGCCACAAGGTTCTGAGATCTGTGGCCCCCTCCCCCGCCATCACGATCACCAAGCCGCCGACGAGAAGTGAGGCGAGGGTTATGAGGTCGCCGCGCTGGAATGTTGAACTGCCAAGTGTCCCCACCATTAATTCTCCCCCCCATTTTCCAAAAAGGCCGAAGCCTTGCGCGGTATCAGGAGCCTTAGAAGGTGGTCCGCCACTCGTTGCGCGCTCGACGCATCCAGGTGAACATGGAAGGTCTCAGCGACGCGAGTGCGAGACGCCCGCCACTCTACCAGATTGGATTCTCGTACCTTCGAAAGTTCACATACAAGGTCGGATTGAGTTGTTACATGAGGTCCTGGGGCCACCTCATCATATGGATATGCGAATCTCCGGCTTCGACTCACGTATTCCTGCAGATCGTAGCAATAGAAGATAACGGGTTTGCCCGTCAAGATGAAATCGAAGTAGATTGAGGAATAATCGGTAACAAGGCAATCGATATGCGCAAGGATGACGGGCAAATCGACGGTCGATGGAGTTACCTCGATGCGAGGCGGCAGCTCTGTTGGCATAGTCAGCGAGTCAACGTGATGCAGCCGCAAGAAGAGATATCCGTCAATCTCTTCGAGCTCCTCGGACAGCTTTTTCCAATTGATCGGAACTGAGCGGGAGCCGGTTTCATGATCTCGGAACGTAGGAGCATAGAGCGCTACAAGGGTCCCTTCCTGACGAATTTTTGTGACACGATGCGCGAACTCTCGCTCTGCTTGAGTAATATCTGACCTTGGCTGAAGTAATGGGTCATTTCGAGGAAAACCAGTCAAAGGCACATGCGCTACAGGAATTCGAAAGAATTCTGCGTAGGTGCGGGCCACCTCACCAGTTGTGGCGATTGATGAATTGACCTTTGGAGTCGGTCGCCGTAACCCATACCTCAATCCGAAGAGGTCAACTCTTGCAATCAAACTCGTCGATCGGCCATCATCTCGAGGATAATACGTTCCGAGCTTTTTAAGAGGTATCCCATGCCACAGGTTAACGTGATAGGCCCCGCGAGATAGCCACGTGTTGATGTCGTGAGCGGTGGAGCAATAGACATAGACACCCGCCCTGATAGAATCGAGCATACCTCGAAATGACCACCTCTCAGTCACGGGGAAACCTAACCCCTTCAGCGTCGATTTCACCTCACGAGACGACGTTATCCAGCGGACTCGGGGCACTTTCGACGAGCCCATTGTGGTCATTTGACGATGGAGATATTCGAAAACATATCGTGGATTGTCAGAATATTTGACGCCATCCCACGACCCGAACACCCAGAGATTAGGATCGCGGGGAACAAAACCGCTCAGCCAATAAAGGACCCACAAGGGGGCGCGCAGCACGCTGAGTAGAGACAGGCTACGAAGGTCCATTTTTCAGGTCCCCCGCTCTGGAGGAGTTTCAAGGCGCCTTGGAGATATGTGGGCATTCGTTGTGTGCCATACCCCTTCGCTTGTCCCCCAGATCGTTGTATTGACTCCCAATTTCTTCTTTGCCGCGATTGCAAGCGCCGCCTTCCATATTGTAGCAGTCGCTGCTGCCCCATATGCCGCCCCGACCGGGCCGATAGAGCCCGCAAGGTACGCGAGGATCGGCAAACCTGTGATACCTGTTATTATAGTCACGCGGGCGGCAAGCGACTGATTCCCAGTTAGATTCAACACGGGGCTGACCATTCCAAACGAAGCACCGACAGTATGCGAAACTGCAAGAATCATCAGAATCTCAAATGACCAGGCAGCGTTAACTCCAACGAACGATAAGACCACACGCCCAAAGATGAATAATACTATTAAGCCGAATAGAGAGGGCCAGAACATCAGATTCGCCCCCACCGCCATCGTTTGTTGCAGCGAAGTCGCATCTCCAGCATAGAACTCCCTCGAGATTCTCGGAGAGAGGACGGCATTTACTGCGTGAAGCGGGAAAAGAAGTACGCCAGCGCCGAGTGCACATATTGCGTAATAGCCGACTTCAACGGGCGAGCTCACGAGCCCTACGATTAGAATATCTGCTTGGTATATCGCGAGAACAAAACCCGCGCTCACGAGCAATGGGATCCCGACGGCCATCCAATCAACGAGAACGCGTGAGTTCAATCTTCCGCCCTTCATCCAGTAATGGTTCCAGAGCCATGGCAACTGGGCGAGAAGAACGAATCCTAACGTGATAGCCGTTAGGATTAGGGCTGTATGTGCATCGAGAACCCCAATTCCAACCCAGACAATGCCCCCGAGCAGCGCCAATAGAATCGCCGGCCGGATCACGAGATGCCCTAAATAGGATACAATGGGACGTTCAATTGCCTTTAGAATCTCAACGTGGAGAAAAATAATAGAAAGAATTGGTAGAATCCAAATGCCAGCGCTGAGGACATCCCGGTATTCTTCGCCAGCAGTATACGGCAGTATCACGACGACGGCAAGAGCGAGAAGCAACGAGGCCCCAAGAGCGAATGCAACAGAGGCCCTCAGATAGCTTGCGCTCATTCGCTGACGTTGCTCACGCTCATAATTAGGAATGAATCGGAGTGAAGCGGGAGCAAAACCGAGCGACGTGAAAAGTGCGAGAAAAGTGATCCACGCCCATACGTATGCATATTTGCCGAACTCAGTTGGCCCGAGGAGCCTGAGTAAGCTGACTTGAAGTATAAATCCTAAGGGAATACCGATGGTTTGGATTACCGTGACCGCAGCCGCCTTTCGGATGACTTCCCCATTGCCCCGGAAAACCCGCTTCACGAGTTCCGCTTTTCGCACGAGGGAATCCAGCGACGAAGAGAATCGATTTTCTCGATCCCGCACTTCAAACACGCTCGCGGCCCGGGATGGTTGTCTTGCAGCGTAAAACCAGGAAGGCGTCCCCGCGAGCCCAGCAGACCGCACGCGAGATAGATTTCTGAAGACCGGAAGTCATTGCGAATTCGTGAATGGTTCGCCACCCCGACTCTTCACGCGAATACCTTTAGTCGCAACCGAGTTCTCACCACGAGCCAGCAACAGCAGTAACCCTCGCAGATCGTTGATGATCAAGTCCGGCTTAGTCCTCGACAATTCGATCTCCTCACGCGTTGCCTCACCACTCAAAACACAGACGGTTTCGACCCCGGCACGGCGGCCCATGTGGATGTCCGTCGAGAGTCGGTCGCCTACATGGAGCACGCGTTCGGGCGCGGCGCCAATTTCCTCGAGCTTGGCGAGGATCATCCGCTCATGTGGTTTCCCGAGCACGACCGGGGACACCTGGGTCGCGGTCTCGATCAGCGCGATGATGGCGCCGGCGTCAGGGATGCCGCCCTCCCGGGTCGGGCAAACGCGATCTCCATGGGTTGCGACGAAGTGAGCGCCGCCTTCGATGAGGAGACACGCCCGCTTGAGCTTCTCGTAGGTCAAGGTCGTGTCGAATGCCACGATGACGGTATCGGGAGTTTCGGACGTAGTTGAGATACCGGCCCGCTCAAGGTCCTCGACGAACCCTGGCGTGCCAACCGCGAAGACACCTTTGGTGCGGCGGTTGCGGAGGTACTCGATCGCCATGTCCGTGCTCGTCACGACCTCGTTCGCGGAGAAAGGAATCCCGATCTCGGCGAGACGACGGACGTAGTCGGCCTTCGATTTCGAGGAGTTGTTGGTGAGGAAGTACACCTTTCGCTCGTTCGCCCTCAGCCACGCGACAATCTCTTTTGCGCCGGGCAACAGTTGGCCGTCCACGTAGAGTGTTCCATCGCCGTCGAAGAAGATCACGTCCTTGCTCCGGATTTCTCGCGCAACCGGGTTGAACAGGAACTCGGCTTGCTGGAGGTCCTCGAAGTTGTCGATCTCGATCCAGGCGGAACCCCCGACATCAACAGGCTTGACCGGAATCTCCCTACGCGCAAGGAGATCGTGCAGCGCGACTTCGGTCCATTGCTTCCGGTCGCCGCGGGTTTCGATCCATCCCTCGACCTCTTTTCGCAGCGCGCGGGCGCCTTTCGCGGAGAAGCGGTAGAGGTCAAGAGAGATGCCATGGGCCTCGGCTTCGCCGAAGCGTTTTGAAATTCCCGTGATGTGCCCGTCCTTGCTCACGGTGACCTTCATGGATTCGTCGACGTGGACACCCGGGAAGACCGCAATCGAATCCTCTGCGGGATTGTCGAGCAACCGCCGGAGGAGGAAGGGGTCGAACACGATGTCGCCATTCAGAAGCACCATCGGGGAATCCAGCCGGTCGCGAACGAGATACAACGAGTACATGTTGTTCGTCGTCGCGTAATCCTCGTTCGTGACGATTTGAATCTTCATATCGTCAAACCGTCCCCGCAGGAATTCCTGAACCTGGTGACTCCGATAGCCCGAGACGATGGTGACGTCCAGGATTCCGCACGCGCGCAAAGCCTCCAGTTGGTACTGAAGGATCGGTTTTCCTCCGACCCGGACAAGGCATTTTGGCACGTGGTTGGTCACGGGCCTAAGGCGCGATCCGACACCCGCACAGAGAACGACAGCTTGAGTCTGCA
>DATLGO010000054.1 GCA_035540375.1 Candidatus Thermoplasmatota archaeon | reverse complement strand
GTACGGGACGCCCCCTTCAAGGGCAATGTCTGCAGGGGTAGCCTAGCTCGGTAAGGCGCTGGTCTCGAAAACCAGTGGGCCTCGCCCTCGGGAGTTCAAATCTCCCTCCCTGCGCTGACCCGCCCTCTTGCGCGCCTGCGGGCGCGCATCTTCCTCCCTGCGCTCACCCGCCCTCTTCGTGCCTGCGGACAGGCGTCTCCATCGCCGCGCTCAGCCGCCGGAGGCGCACGCGATGACCGCGAGTGGGCGATCCCCCCAACAAACCTTATCCGCCCCCGGGACCCTCGAAGGCCCGAGGCTTGAACCCGTGCTCGCCAACCTGAAGGCCTTCCTGGGCTCGAAAGGAAACGTCATCCTCCTTGCTGGGCTCATGCTGCTTCCTGGCACCGTCCTCGGCGCCCAATACGGATTCTACGCCGGCGTCCCCACGCTCGAGATGGGGGAGCGGTGGGACTACGAAACCCGCACGGAGGGCCTCATGCGCGTTCCGCGCGTCGAGATGCCGATGGACATGACCATGGAGCCCGGCTCGCCGCCGGCCATCATGTCTGCCTCGACGACCTGGGTGGAGCAACCCATCGACGAGAAGGGCGCGATGACGCTCCGCGTCATCGACACGGCCGCGGAAGTCGCCGGGATCCCTACGTACCGGTTGTGGACGCGCTCCAATGGCTACACGCACGAAAGCGACATCACGCGCGCGGACCTGAACCCGATCGTCGTGAAGCGCATGTCGGCGACGGATGGGAAAGCGACGAACGTCGAGGCGGAGGAGCTTCCGCTCTACCGCTTCCCGCTCCACGCGGGCAAGAGCTGGACATATGACGCGCCCGACGAGAAGGTCGTGGTGACGTTCACCGTGCTCGACCGCGACTTCCGGTCGTTCAAGGGCTCGATGGTCGAGGCCTACCACATCCGCGGCTCGGTCGCGCTCGACGAGGCGGAATACCGGAAGGCGCAGGAGGAGGGCCTCGAGCGCGCCCATTTCGCGCTCGACTATTGGTACGCGCCCGCCGTCCACGGCCTCCTCGAGGTCGTGTTCTCGATGGATCTGTCGATCCGCGACGGCTTCGCGATCAATCTGCGCCACTCGATGACGCTCGTGGACCACCGCCTCGACCCCCTCTCCCCGGCCGAGGTCGCGGTGCTGCGCCACGGCCTCGCCGTGTCGGGGCCCGACGCCGTGAACCTCGCCGAGGGGACCGAGGGACGCTACAAGGTCACGCTGGGCGACGGCGCGCCGATTCCCGACGGTGTCGAGGTCGCGTGGCGGCTCAACGGCGCCCCGATCGGGGCCCGCGGTCCGGAGGCAACGGTCGCCTTCGCGGACGTCGCGATGCACCACGTCGAGGCCGCGATCGAGAGCCGCGGCGACGACTTCATGAGCGCGAGCCGCGGCGTCGAGGCGAGCTACGAGAAGGTCTTCTCGACGCCCGCGAACCCGCTCGGCGTGAAGGCGACGTTCGAGTTCCCGGTCGGAGCGATCCCTGCGAACCTCGCCGTCCGATACCGCGTCCCGACCTGCCTTGCGCTCTGCGGAGCCAATCGCGATGAGGTCAAGCTCCTCGACGGCGCGGGCAACGCGATCCCGGCGAACCGGGGAGGGGGCGCGTGGGAGTTGAATACGGCCGGCCACGCCCCCGGCACGTGGAAGGTCGTCCTCGACCTCGGCCCCGCCCGGTCGCTCACGGACGACGTCGAGGTCCGGGTCGCGCAGAGCCCGTCCTCGCCCTTCGTCCGGGTCTCCGCCCAGACCGACGTTCGCGGCTCGCTCTTCGCCGAGACGCTCGGTTGGACGGTGGCGCCGCCGCGCGCCCCCGCCGGCGCGGGCGTCGTTCCGGGCGCCCTCGCCGCGCTCGGCGTGGACGCGTGACGGGAAGGTTCTTGGCCCCGGTCGGGGTTCGCGCGGGCATGCACCGCGCGATCCCGATCCTCGCCCTCCTCGCGCTCGCCGCGCTCCTTGCGCCCCCCGCCCAGGCGCAGCTGGGCGGCGGCCCTGAGCAGATCCACCTTGCCTATGGCGCGGACGCCGCGACGAGCGTCACGGTCGCGTGGGTCGGCCCCGTGGTCGCCCCGGGCGGCGCGCGCGTCGAGTACGGCGTCGACGCGGGCTTCGGCTCGAAGGCCGAGGCCGCGACGCCGATTCCGCTTCCCGGCGCGACGCACGTCGCCTACCGCGCGACGCTCTCCGGCCTCACGCCCGCAACCACCTACACGTATCGCGTCGTGACGGGCCAAACGAGCGAGGCGTTCACCTTCACGACCGCGCCCATCGGCGACGCCCCGTTCGTCGTCGCGGCCTGGGGCGACCACGGGACGACGGATCCCGCGGCCGTCACGGGGACGAAGAAGGCGCCCGGGGAGAACGTCGCGCTCGCGATGAACCTCACGCCGGACTTCCACATCGCGGCCGGCGACCTCTCCTACTCGAACGGCGAGCCCTCCGTGTGGGACGCCTACTTCCGCATGATGCAGCCCTACGCCTCGGGCGTCCCTTACATGACCGCGGTCGGGAACCACGAGCGCGAGCCGGGCCAGGGCTTCCACCAGTACGACGCGCGCCTCGCGATGCCGTCGAAGCCCGGCGAGCGCTGGTACGCCTTCCGCTACGCGAATGCGGTGTTCGTGAGCCTCGACACGGAGCACGCGTGCGTCATGACGCCCGTGGAGGACCGGCTCCCCGGCTCGCTCCCGACGCGCTGCCAGACCGGCCCCAACCCGGAGCAGCGCGGGTTCCTCGAATCGACCCTCAAGGCCGCGCGCGCGGACGCGACGGTGCGCTGGGTCGTCGTATTCCACCACTATCCGATCTGGAGCGACGCGCGGCACGGGTCGAACATCGCGGTCCGCAACCTCTGGGCGCCGCTCTACGACGAATACAAGGTCGACGTCGTGGTGCAGGGACACGACCACGTGTACGAGCGGACGAAACCGCTCGTCGGCACCACCGTCTCCGCGGTCGGCACGACCTACGTCACGGCCGGCACGGGCGGCATCTCGCACTACAAGTTCAAGAGCGACACGCCCCCCGAATGGGAGGCGGCGCGCAACGAGGAGGACTTCGGCCTGCTCCTCATGTCCTTCGACAACGACACGCTCGTGGGCGAGTTCCACACGCTTGCGGGCGAGGTAAAGGACCGCTTCACGCTCGTCAAGGACGCCTCCGGCGGATCGGGCCTCGCGCCCGACGGCGCCGCGTCGCCGACGCCCGACGCGACGCCCACCCCGAAGGCGACGCCCGGGCCGGCCCTCCTTGCGGGCATTGTCGTGGCGACGCTCGCGGCGGCCGCCGCGCGCCGCCGCGCGTGAGAGCGTCCGCTCGCCCGCCCGTCACGACGCTCCGTTGCGTCCAGGGTTTATCCTTTTCCGGTTATCCCCAGAGGAGACTCCGGCGCGCGCTTCATATCGGAGGCGGAGAGGAGGTGAACGGGGAGACCCGAACGATGCTCGACCTCGGACCCATCCTGAATCACGGCGACGAACGCCATCCGCGCTACCGCGTCCTCATCGACGGCGAATGGCGCGATCCCGTCAAGGGAACGTACTTCGAGGTGACCGAGCCCGCGACGGGCGACGTCATCGGCTACGTTCCGCGACTCAGCGTCGAGGAGGTCGAGCGCGCGATCGACGCCGCCCACGCGGCGAAGAAGGCGATCCGGAAGATTCCCGCGATCGAGCGCATCGAGATCCTCGAGCGCGCGCGCCACCTTCTCGAAAGCGAGAAGGACCGCTTCATCGAGATGATCGTCCGGGAAGCCGGGAAGCCCATCGCGGTCGCGAAGGGCGAGGTGCACGCCTCCTTCGAGCGCATGGCGCTCACGATGGAGGAGGCCCGCGCGATGCACGGCGAGTACATCCCCGGCGACTGGGTCAAGGACACGGTCGGCAAGTTCGCGGTCGTCCGCCGCGAGCCCCGCGGCGTCGTCGCGGCGATCACCCCGTTCAACTATCCGCTCTTCATCGCAACGGCGAAGATCGTGCCCGCGCTCGTCTCGGGCAACAGCGTCGTCGTCAAGCCGTCGAGCGAGGACCCGATCGTCCTCCTCATGCTCGCGCGCGTGCTCGAGCAGGCTGGCGTTCCGAAAGGCGCGCTCAACATCGTGACGGGCCGCGGCCGCGAGGTCGGCGACACGCTCGCGTCGAGCCCGAAGATCGACATGGTGACATTCACGGGCTCGACGCCGGTCGGCGAGCACATCGCGCGCGTCGCGGGCATGAAGAAGCTCCACCTCGAGCTCGGCGGCAAGGGCGCCTCGCTCGTGCTCGCGGACGCGAACCTCGATCTTGCCGCGCGCGAGAGCGTGCGCGGCGCCCTTCGCTTCAGCGGCCAGCGCTGCGACGCCGTGGACCGCATCCTCGTCGATGCCGGCGTTGCGGACGCGTTCGTGCCCAAGCTCCTCGCCGAGGTCGCGAAATACAAGATCGGCGACCTGCGCGACCCCGCGACCCAGATCGGGCCCCTCATCACGCCGGAGGCCGTGAAGACGGTGGACGCGCTCGTCCACGACGCGACCGCCAAGGGCGCGAAGCTCCTTGCGGGCGGCACGTTCCGCGGGCAGTTCTACGAGCCGACGGTCCTCGACCACGTGACCCTCGACATGCGGGTCGCGTGGGAGGAGAGCTTCGGCCCCGTGATCCCGATCCTCCGCGTCGAAGGCATCCCCGAGATGATCCGCATCGCCAACATGAGCGAGTACGGCCTCGACGCCTCCGTGTTCACGAACGACCTCTACAAGGCTTTCGGCATCGCGAAGCGTCTCGAGGACGGCGAGGTCACGATCAATGGAGCCCCTGCGCACGGCGTCGGCCACTTCCCGTTCGGCGGCAACAAGAAGTCCGGCGTCGGCCGCGAAGGCATCGGCGCCTCCATCGAGGAGATGACGCGGCAGCAGACCATCGTCGTCAACCTCCCGCCGGCCTCGACACCCTACGGGTTCTAGGTCGACCGGACGCGGGTGTCCGGATCCGGACACCCGCGCCCTCCCCCTGCCGCGCTTCCGACCATACGCTCAAGTGCGAGAGGACACCATGCGAGCGCGATGGGTCACGTCCGCGTCGGCCTCGTCGGCGCCACCGGTTACCTCGGGTCCGAGCTGCTCAGAATCCTCGCGCGCCACCCGCGCGCCGAAGTCTCCGTCCTCGCCTCCTCCAAGCAGGCCGGAAAGGGGCTCGCCGAGGTCCTCCCCGAATTCGAGCGGATCCTCGATCTTCCCCTCGTCCCGCTCGCCCCGGAGGCCTTCGCGGACGTGGACGTCGTCTTCCTCGCGACCCCGCACGGCGTCGCCCGCGCGCTCGCCCCGGCCCTGCTTCAGCAGGGCAACCGCGTCGTCGACCTTTCGGGCGATCACCGCCTCGCGCAAGCCGAATCCGCGCAGCGCTGGTACGGCGAAGCCCCGGCGGACGACATCCGCGCGAAGACCGTCTATGGGCTTCCCGAGCTGAACCGCCGTTCGATCCGCGACGCGAGGCTCGTCGCGAATCCGGGCTGCTACCCGACCGCCAGCGCGCTCGCGGTCGCCCCCCTCGTCGCCGCGGGCGCGGTCGAGCCCGCGATCGTGATCGACGCGAAGTCCGGCGTCTCGGGCGCGGGCCGCGAGCCGACCGCGCAGCTCCACTTCCCCGAGATGAACGAGTCGATGCGGCCATACAAGGTCGGCGACCACCGCCACCAGCCCGAGATCGCCCAAACGCTTGCCGCGTGGGGCGGGGCCGCCGTGGACGTCGTGTTCACGCCCCACATCGTCCCGATGAACCGCGGCATCGTCGCGACCGCGTACCTCCGCCCCGTCGCGGGCGGGCCGCCCGCGGACCTCGCGGCGCGCTACGCCAAGTTCTACGAGGCCGAGCCCTTCGTGCGCGTCGTGAAGCACGACCCGGACACGCGCCACGTCCGAGGCACAAACTTCGCGGACGTGCGCGCCTACGCGAACGGCCGCACGGTCGTCGCCGTCGCGGCGATCGACAACCTCGTCAAGGGCGGGTCGGGCCAGGCGATCCAGAACATGAACATCATGTTCGGCCTCCCCGAGACCGAAGGCCTCTTCACCGCGGGGGTGGGCCCGTGAGCGAGCCCGTCGTCGCGCCCGGCGGCATCGTGGACGTGCGCGGCATCAAGGCCGCGGGCGGCCACGCGGGCATCAAGAAGAAGCGTCGCGACATCGCGATCGTCCACAGCACGGAGCCCAGCACGACCGCCGCCGCCGTGTTCACGCGGAACGCCGTCGTCGCCGCGCCGCTCGTCGTGAGCCGGCGCCACGTCGCGGACGGCCGGGCGCGCACCATCGTCTGCAACTCGGGCTGCGCGAACGCGGTCACGGGCGAGCAGGGCGAGCGCGACGCGGAGACGACGTGCGCGGCCGTCGCGAAGGAGCTCGGCGTCGCCGCCGACGAGGTCATCGTCGCCTCGACCGGCGTCATCGGCCGCTTCCTCCCCATGGACCTTCTCGTGCCGGGCCTGCGCAAGCTCGCGCACGAGCTCGACAAGGCCGCCCCGGGCGAGGCCGCCGAGGCGATCATGACGACGGACCTCGTTCCGAAAGAGGTCCTCGTCGAGGTCGAGATCGGCGGCGCGACCGTCCGGGTCGGCGGCATCGCGAAGGGCTCCGGCATGATCCACCCGAACATGGCGACCATGCTCGGCTTCCTCGCGACCGACGCGAAGGTCTCGCCCGCGGCCCTCGACCAGGCGCTTCGCGCGGCCGTGGACGAGACGTTCAACATGATCAGCGTCGACGGCGACACGTCCACGAACGACATGGTCGCGATCCTCGCGACCGGCGCCTCGGGCCTCGCGGAGATCGGCCCCTCGGGGCCCGCCTACGACGCCTTCGTGGACGCGCTCACGCTCGCCTGCCAAAGCCTCGCGGTGAAGATCGCGCGCGACGGCGAGGGCGCGACCACGCTCATCGAATGCCGCGTCCAGAACGCGCGCACGCTCGAGGACGCCCGCAAGGCCGCAAAGAGCGTCATCGGATCGAGCCTCGTGAAGAGCGCGGTCTTCGGCCGGGATCCCAACTGGGGCCGCGTCCTCGCCGCCCTCGGGTACTCGGGCGCGGCCTTCGACCCCTCGAGGGTCGAGCTGTGGATGGGCAACCCGTCGGGCCGCGCGCGCGTCGTGCACGAGGGCGCGGCAAGCGACACGGTCGACGCCGAGGAGCTCCGCCGACTCATCACGAAGGACCACGTCATCTTCATCCTCGACCTCCACGACGGCGCCCACCACGCGACCGCGTGGGGGTGCGACCTCTCGTACGACTACGTAAAGATCAACGCGAGCTACACGACGTGATCGCCATGAGCACGAAGATCGTCGTCCCGGAGGAGAAGGGCCGCATGAAGGGTATCGCCGTCGTCAAGCTCGGGGGCCGCCCCCTCGAGACCGCCGAGGGCCGCGCGCGACTTGCGGAGGCGCTTGCGACCCTCGTCGCCTCCGACGTGCGCCTCGTCGTCGTCCACGGCGGCGGGGCGCAGATCACCGCCGCGCTCGAGCGCGAGGGCGTGAAGCCCACATTCGCGCGCGGTTTGCGCGTCACGGACGCGCGCACGCTCGAGGTCGTCGAGACGGTGCTCACGCGCCTCGGCAAGGACCTCGCCCACGCGCTCACCCGCGCGGGGGCGCCCGCGGTCGGCCTCACGGGCCGCGACGGGAATCTCCTCGCGGGCGCGGTGAAGGATCCCGAGCTCGGCCTCGTGGGCTCCGTTGCGCGCGTCGACGCCGAGGTTTTGCGCCACTTCGCCTTCAACGGCCTCACGCCGGTCGTCGCGCCGATCGCGGTCACGCCGGAGGGCGGCGCGCTGAACTGCAACGCGGACGAGGCCGCCTCCGCGGTCGCCGCCGCGATGGGCGCGCGCCACCTCGTCCTCGCGACGGACGTCGACGGCGTCCGCGACGCGACGGGCGCGATCGCGCCGACCCTCTCGGCCGCCGCGGCCCGCAAACTCATCGCGGACGGGGTCGCGACGGGCGGCATGATCCCGAAGATCGAGAACGCCCTCGCGGCCCTCGACTCGGGCGTGAAGCGCGTCCACGTCGTGAACGGTTCGGACCCCGCCGCGCTCGCGCGCCTCTTCGCGGGCGAATCCGTCGGCACGACCCTGGAGGCCTGAGATGGACGTCGCCGCGCGCTGGTCGAAGGTCATGATGCCGAACTACGGGGCGCCCTCCCTCATCCTCGCGGAGGGGAAGGGCGTGCGCGTGAACGACGCGGACGGGAAGACGTACCTCGACTTCCTCGCAGGCCTGGCCGTGAGCTCGACGGGCCACGCGCACCCGAAGGTCGCCTCGGCCATCGCGAAGCAGGCCTCGCGCCTCCTGCACACGAGCAACCTCTACGCGACGGAGGAGAACCTCCGGCTCGCGGAGCGTCTCGTGGACGCCACGGGCTACGGGAAGGTCTTCTTCTGCAACTCGGGCGGCGAGGCGAACGATTTCGCGCTCAAGCTCGCGCGCCGCCGCGCCGCGGTCAAGCGCGGGTCCGGCTACCGCGTGCTCACGTGCCAGAACTCGTTCCACGGCCGGAGCCTCTCCACCGTGACGCTCACGGGCCAGCCGAAGTACCAGAAGGACTTCGGTCCGCTCCTTCCCGAGATCCAGCACGTCCCGTACAACGACGTCGCGGAGCTGGAGGAGGTCTTCGCGAAGGGTCCCGTCGCGGCGCTCTTCATCGAGCTCGTCCAGGGCGAAGGCGGCGTCGTCCCCGCGACCCAGGCCTACGCGGAGGCCGCCGAACGCTTGTGCCGCGAGCACGACGCGCTTCTCGTCGCGGACGAGGTGCAGACGGGCGTCGGCAGGACCGGGAAGTTCCTCGCCTCGGAGATCTACGGCATCCGGCCGGACATCGTGACGCTCGCGAAGGGCCTCGGGTCCGGGGTTCCCATCGGCGTCGTCCTCGCGACGGACGAGGTCGCGCGCGTGATCGCGCCCGGCGACCACGGCTGCACCTTCGGCGGGAACCCGCTCTCGTCCGCCGCAGCGCTTGCGACGCTCGACGTCATCGACGGGGAGGACCTCGTTGAAAACGCGGCCGAGATGGGCGCGCTCCTCCAGCGGCGCCTCCGCGAGGCGCTCGGGTCCGCCGCGCGCGAGGTGCGCGGGCACGGCCTCCTCGTCGGGGTCCAGTTCGCCTCGCCCATCGCGAAGGCCGTGAAGGTGACCTGCGAGCGCGAGGGCCTCCTCGTGGGCGCGATCGGCGACCACGTGATCCGCCTCGCGCCGCCGCTCGTCGCGAAGCGCGGCGACGTCGAGGAGGCGGTCGCCATCCTCGCGCGGGCCGCGAAGGCCTCCGCGTGACGAGGACCTCGGCGGCTCCGCCCCGAGGGGCGCATAGGGTTTCGGCAAGGCCTTCATACGTCCGGAACACCTCGACCCTTCGGGAGGCCTTCCGAATGAAGATCCACCTGGTCCTCGTGAGCCTGCTCCTGATCGCGCCCTTCGCCTTCGGCGAGACGACCCGGGAGACCACGCTCACGGACGACTACGGCCCCGCGATCGGGCAGAGCAACCCCTTCGTCACGGCCGCCGCCCAATCGGCGAACTTCGTCGCCCCGCACGACGCGATCGCAGTCATCGTGAACGTCACGGACGACCTGTTCGTCGACACGTACTTCACGATCTGCATCAACAAGAACGTCGCGAACCCGGCCTCAGCGCGCAACTGCACGAGCTCGGATGGCGACATCGAGGCGGGCGGCATCAACTCGGTGACGCTCAAGGCCGCGGTCAAGGAGGGCGAGAACGTCCTCGTCTTCGTCTTCGCGAGCTACTTCGACGAGGACCTCAACGTCGCGGGCGGCACGTTCGGCGAGGTCAAGGCCACGTTCATGAAGCCGGTCCCGCCCGCGGCGTAGGCCGCGGCGGTCATGGGCCAGGTGGTCAGACCACGTGTGCCGGCGCTTCGGTACAGGTGGTCAGACCACGTGTCCCGACGCCGCGGTACAGGTGGTCAGACCACGTGTCCCGACGCCGCGGTACAGGGGGTCAGACCACGTGGCCCGTCCTCACGCCCCGCTCACGATGCGGTTCAGCGTGTCGAAGCTCGCCATCATGTCGCGCTCCTCGATCACGAACATGGTGTCCTTGTAGACGCTGATGACCTCGATGAAGTTGATGCCCTTCGAGGAGAGGCTCGTGGAGAGGTAGGCCATGATGCCGGGCACGTCCTCGATGACGTCGGGGCTCGTGACGATGAGCTCGACGAGGTTCTTCTGCTCCTTGAGCATCTCCTCCTCGCCCAGGATCTGCCGGATCTCCCCGCTCACGGAGCCGTCCGTGATGACCGTCACGGATCCCGTGCCCTGGATGACGTGGAGCGGGTGGTTGCGGCCGCGCATCGCGCTCATGGCCTTCTCGAGCTTCGAGTAGATGTGCCAGCTCGGGCGCATCGTGAGGATGGAGACCTTCGTGCGGATCTCAAGCTTGGAGCGGCGAAGCACCAGGAGGATCGCCTCCTCGTTCACCTTCGCCTTCGGGTCCAGCTCGTACCGGCGGCAGGCGACGAGCGCGGCCTCCTCGCTCTTGAGGCCCTTCTCCTCCATGATCTGCCGCGCGAGCGCGCTCAGGTTGATGATCCCCATCCGGAGGCAGTCCTTCACGGACGGGTGCGCATCGATGTAGTCCCGGACCGCGGAGGCGGTCGAGACCTCGCCGGCCGCCTTCTTCTTGGCCCGGGCCATGGACGGGCGAACCCGGTTTCCCGGCATCAAGGTTCGGTTTGGGACATCCGAGTCCGGCCTGCCACGGCCGGGCCGGTGGGATTCACCGGCCCGAGGAGGTCATTCGTGGCCCTCCCGATCCTCTTCGGAGCGCTCGCGGAGTTACCGTCGTCCGCGACGGCAGACCCTTGTGACGGGACCCTCCCCATCGCAGACGGCTCAGCCTCAGCCGCCCTCGGCGCTTCCGGCATGACGGTCGCCGCGCACACCCCAAAGGGAGGCGGCTGCGTCCAAGTCGAAGGAAGCCCCACGATGGGCCGAGCTTGCGCCTATGGCGACGCCCCGAACGCCTACGTGCTCGCGGGATACGCCTGCCTGAACGGAGGCCCATGGGGCATGGACGGATGCTGGCACCCCACAGGAGGATCGGCGACCACACCCTGCAACGAACGGTGCCTCACGACCGTCCGCCTCGATTGCAGCAGCGAGCCGCTCCCGCCGCCCGAGGGGTGGGTTCGGCACGAGTACGAACTCCTGTATCCAGACTGCATCGAGCCGGGACGGGAGGAAGGCGGGAAATGCTACCTCCACATTGACATTGGGCGGACCACCCAGGTTGACCCAATGACACTTCAGCCAGGAACGAATTGCCTCCAAAACTATTGCCTAGTGCGCCAGCTCATGCAAGCCACGCTCGTGAACTACGCGGGGCCCTACTCCTTCATCCGATGCCATCAAGGCACCACGGCCATGATGGTTGGCGGCGCCGTTTGCCACCGCTCGGGGACCAACGTGCCACCGGTCGACATCCCCGGCATGCTCGTCGCTGGCGCGTTCTACCCATACCAAACGATGCCATACTACGAGTGGCATGAAATCCCACCCGGCGCAGCCTGCACGCGCACGTACACCCAACAAGTCGATTACCTCCTCATCCAGCCCATTCACAACGATCTTGATGTCTTGGAATGGGGCTCGATCCGGAAGGAGAGCGAGCCGTACATCGTCCAAAATGGAGCGGGAGCTGCGGGCCCGTGTCCCGGGTGAGGGGCATGGGAACATTCAAGCCCGTGCGAGAACACCGTCGTCGTGTGCCTATCAAGGTAGTCCTCGCGCTATTGGCTTTGACAGCGCCTGCCTGGATGGGTCTGTTTCCAATGGCCCATGCTACCGACACGTATGACAACTGCCCGCGGCAAGGGTCGCTCGTTTCTGTGGACCAGTTGCCGCCGGACGGTGGCGCCTTCGTGACTCATTTTCGCACGACAGGAAATTCTGCCAGTTGGGATTTCCACGGCGAGCGCGATTCCTCGAAACCCACCTCAGTGATCTCAAGCACACTCTATCTCGTCGAAAACGGAAAACTCGTGGGCCTGACCGACGGCATGAACTTCGGCGCCAATTTCTATGGCGAGCACGGCTACGCACGAGTTTCCGTCCTCGACACGGTAGCGCTTTCCGTGGGAGAACGGCGAACCACGTACCACGGCTCGCAATGCGGGTGGGGTGGCCATACCATTTTCGGACCATGGAAAAACGGCGCGGAATTCGTTCTCGTGACGATATCGGTCGGCCGCCAAGGCGAAAACGGCTGGTCGGGCCTCGACATCGGGAATGGTACCGAGCAATTCCTCTGGAATTACACGACGACAAACGCCGGCGTCATCCGTTCGCTTGACCTCGACGGCACTGTTGCCGACGTGGGAGGGGGAGCACTCTTCTGGGCCGGCCAAGGGTTGGCGGTCGGGGGCTCCCTCTCGATCCCGATCCAGCAGGGGTTCTATGGCCATTTCCCCGACATCGATCAGGGCGGCCTCATCAACACCAACATCGGCCTTCGCGAATTCGTGGATCCCCAAGGGCGATCCCACTTCGACTGCAACCTCATCGTCAACTACATCGGCCGGATCCCGTCGGCGCCATGCGCCCGGAATCAACCCGGTTTGGCCCAGGCGTTCGTGGGCCCTCCCGGCACATACTCGCTGCGCCACTACGGCACGCTCCAGTACGTTTCGGACATCCCTGTGATCGCCGATTGGGTCGACGCGCCGCTCCCGCCCGGCATCACTTACTGACAACACACCCACGGAGCGCATTGGGGGATCCCGCGCGATCGCCGGCCCACGACCCCGACGGCGGACCGTTGCGAGGGGA
>DATLGO010000053.1 GCA_035540375.1 Candidatus Thermoplasmatota archaeon | reverse complement strand
CCCCGCCGCGACCCATCCAGATCGCCGCTGAACCACCCGCGCCCCCGGTGAATACGGCAGCGCCCCCGGCACCCGCCACGGCCTGAGCAGAACCCGCATCGCCTCCCCGGGCCCCGTCGGTCGCGGGAACGCGTCGATCCTGCGTCGACAGGGCCGTCGCACCGTTGCCACCGCGGCCGCCGGTCGCCGTCGCCGCCTCGGCGGCGCCCCCCGCGCCTCCGGCCTCAATGCCGTGGCCCCCGGCGCCCGCCCACGCGTACGCCGCGCCGGCATCGCAGCCTGCGCCCGGTATCGCCCCCGGTTCCGTCGCGTTCTCGCCGCGACAAAGCGGCACCGACCGATCCGCCTCGACAAGGCCTCCCTCTCCCCTCCAGGCGGGCCCATAGGCCCGGGCCTCACCGCCGTCGCCGCCCACGCCGCCGCGGACAAGCCCCGCGAGGATCAGTGCGGCCGGGTCGTTGCCGGGTGGCAATACGAGCGATCCGTGGTCCCCACCGGCGCCGCCGACGGCCACCGCCACGTGGCGGTCGTTCCAGGTTCCCGTGAAGTCCGAATACTGGAGGGCGGAACCCCCGGTTCCGCCGTCGCCCAACCGGATCGCGCCCAGGATCGAGACCTGGGTGAAATAGGGGATCCGCACGTCGCCGCCGCGTCCCGCCGGGCCGCCCACGGCCTCGTAGAGATCGCCTTCGCGCGGGTCGGCGACTCGGAGCCGCGCCTCGCCTCCGTTCCCGCCGCGACCGCTCGCGATCAAGCCCGTGGGTTCGAGGAGGAGGGTCGCCGCGACGATCGACACGGATCCGCCGCGTTCCCCCGGCATGCCGACGACCGGCGTCACGCCGCCGCTCACGTCCCGTCCTTCGAAGCCGGGCGCCGCTTCGAGGATTCCCGAAACCCGAATGAGGCCGGTGCTCGTCAATTCGATGGACGCCCCCGGGACGGACGACGCATCGGGCCGAAGGGCGCCCGCGAGATCAAGCAGCGATCTTGTCTCAAGAACGAGATGGTCCACGAGGATCAAGTCGACGCCCTGGGGGATGACGATCGAATCGTAAGCGTACCAGCCCCAGACGGGTCCCGAGGCAAACGCGCACGAACCTTCGTGGCGGCCGGGCTGACACGTGGGCAGCGAAAGGCCCGCGGTTGCGGCCCCCGCGAGAGGCGAGGCGACCATCAGCGCGGCCGCGAAAAGAACCCAGGCCCGGGCGGGCGTTTTCACAGGCGACATCGGTACGCTCCGGCGGGGCCATCGAACCCGATCCGGCTGTCTCCCGCCCAGCCTTCGCCATTGCTGCCGAGAAGGATCCAACCGGCGCCTCCCTGGCCTCCGAAGCCTGAACCGAGGCCGCGGCTTCCCCGGAAGCCGCCCCAGCCTGGGTTCATGCAAATCGTGTCGTCCCAGATGCCTGGGTAGCCATAGTTCCGGTGGCACGTCAGCAGGGCTTCGCATTTTTGAAGCTTCAGGATCCAGTTGTCGGAGCCGTCGTAGTAAAGATAGTCCCCGTTTCCACCCGGTCCGCCGTTGCCGCCGTCCCCCGGGTGCGCGTATCCGCTTCCACCATTGCCACCATAGAGGAGTCCGTTTCCTCCCCGGCCGCCTTCGGCCTTGGCATAGCCGCCTTTCCCTCCCTCGCCTCCACGCCCGCCAGGAATCGAATCGGTGGGGTCGCTCGTGCAACTGTAATGCGCACAAGCGGGACCGCCGCGGCCGCCGTGACCGCCGTGAGGCGCGTAGGTCCACGAACTCCCGCCATCCCCGCCGCGGATGAGGCCGTTGCCTCCGTGACCGCCCTTGCCGTGAATCGAACCGCCACTGCAACCAGGGATACCCGGAACGCCATACTCGGTCGGCCCGCGGTCGCCTCCATTGCACGCGCGACCGCGCTCGCTGGTGTAATCCGCGGCGTTACAGGCCATCGCGGGCTGATTCAGGAGCGGAACGTAGACCTCCGTGCAGCCCGCCTCGGCGAAGCCGCCGGCGCCACCCTGTCCACCCAGGACGCGACCCGATTGAAGGAGCGCGAGCAGATCGGTGGCGGCCGGGGGCACGAGGGTCCCGCTCGCGCCGCCGTCACCGCCCCAGGCGGCGCCGTCGGATCGAACGCTTCCCCCGTCACCACCGTTTCCGACAATGAACGTCCCGGTCGCTGCCAAGGTCGGCGTCTTGAAAATGATGTCACCGCCGCGGGCTCCGGGAAGACCCACGTGGCCGGCGACGCCGCCGTCGGCTCCGTCTCCGCTTTGGATGATGCCGGCCACGGTTCCGGTCTGGCCGGAAATCGTCACCGAGCCGCCCGCGCCGTCCTCGAACGCGGCCGAGGCCGCGCGGACCTCGCCTGGAATCGAAATCACCTGATCGGACACGAGTTCAAGGAGACGGCCGCCTTCGATCACCCCTTCCACGCGGAGGCTCAAACGCGAGTAGAGCGTCAACGTCTCCGACGAGGGTACCGTGATTGTGACGCCCGCCGGGACGGTGATCGTGGAATACATGAACACGCCGCTTGTCGTGCAGGAGGCCGAGAACGTGTAGGCGCCGACACCCGCGCCGGGCGCGCAGGTCGACGACGCTTCCGCGGCCGGCGGCAGCACCGCCGCGAAACTCGCGACGACGAGGGAAGCGACGATCGTGACGGCTGAAACAGGCGCGCGGGTCCGAGGGGTTGATCTCATGAATTAACTCTTCACGTTGACGGCCGTGGCCGAACACGCTCGACCTCAGCGTCCGTCGCAATAGCACAATACCGACCTTTAGCTTTTTTTTTATATGGGGCGCGCATTTTGCCGAGATTTCGAGTCGCACCTGACAGGCACGGCCCTTGCCATAACAAACGTTTATTTCAACACTCGTGCGTGCAGGTCTGGTCTACCATGCGCTTCGCAGCCCACGTCGTGCTGATCCTCGGCATCGCCGTCACGCTCTCAGGTGTCGCCGCGGAACCGCTCAATCATTTGCCTCCATAAGTGCAGGAAACGCTGAAGGACGTGCCCGCGTGGAACAGTCTGGAGGACGCTCTCGTGGGCGAAGGATGCGAGATCAACTTCACCCACGACCCGATCCTGAATCCGAGCGACCGCTGCGTCTTCACCTGTGCCCAAGGCACACCCATCAGCGCCCACATTTCCTGGCAACCCGGCGCACCGAAATACAGCTGGTCGGACGATCCCATGGAAGCAACGATCACCGCGAGTTGCGGCGGCGTCGAAACCTCCTGCCAATCGGAGGCTATCTACAACCAGCAGTACTACAGCCATTCCGAATGCGAATCACCCGAAGCCATGACGATCACGAGCGGAATCGGGACGTGCGTCATCACGACGCCCCTCTGGGATCAAAACCTGTGGCCGATGCAAGTCGCGTCCACCAACGCCGTGAACTGGATCCAAGGCGGATGCCGATCCACCGCGATGCAGGTCAACAACGTTGTTGATCTCGTGCTGGAGGACGTCGAGGAAGTCGACGGGCAGGTTCGGGCGACGTATTCCGGCGCCTTCCCCGAGTGCCGGGAGCCACCGTACCTCCTGCCCTTGGAGCCGGCTCCCGACGAAGGATGCTATATCGACGTATCTATTGAAAAGCCCTATCAATACGACATCGTCAACCGGCAAGAAACCGACCAGTGCATTCCAGACGGTGAGATCGGGCATTGTATCGTCCGGATGGAGGCCATAGCCACGACGGTCAATTTCAACGGGCCGATGGGGTGGCTCACCTGCGACAAGGGAACGACCGTCATCACAGGCCCAGGTGTCACCGCCCAGTGCATCCGGTCGGGTACTAACATCCTGCCCGGCGCGTCATTCCCGGTCGGGAGGGGCAATTACGTCGTTTACTATCACTCGTTTAAATTGCCGCCGGGCGCAAGCTGCACGCTGCGCTTTGCGCAGGTGGTCGGGTATGGTTTCATTCAGCCCGTTCACGACGGGAGTGTGCTCGATTACGGGAGCAACGCGGCCAACCCGGCCCTGAGCGCTGAATTCGTCGTCAGGAACGGAGCCGGGGCTTCGGGCCCGTGCCCGGCCGGTATTCCCTACGTGGTGTGAGGAAGCGCTTATGAATGAACATAGGCACCGTGTGCGTGTGGCCGAAGTGCTGAGACGAGTCCCGCTCTTATCGGTTGCGCTCCTTTGCGCCGTCCTCGTCTTCTCGACCGTTCTTTGGCCCTCTGCCGGCGCGACGGATTCGGAACCCTACGTCTGCACACCGGGCGCGGCCCCGGTGAGCGCCGACCAATTGCCGCCCGAGCACGGCGCCTTCATTACTCATTTCAAGGCCGGCGGCTGGGTCGGATTCCAGCACCATGGACAAAAGGACCTCACGAGCCCCACGGCGGTCATCGCCACCACGGTCTACCGCGTCGATCCCGTGACACACAAGTTGAAAGTGGTCTATGAGAAAACAGAACCTTACACGACGTATTACGACGCGCCTCCTTATCTCCGAGCTGACACGGACGGGGAAACGATCATTGAGATTGGGTCTCGCTCCGAGGTCGGGGCCAAACCTCGTTGCTCGAACGGCGTGATGATCTGGGCTTGGGCCGCAAGCGAATTCGTGATCGTCAGCAGTTCCTACGACCGCCACGCCCTCGCGGGCCACTCGGCCGGGCTCGAAATTTTCGGGGACAATAAGATCTTCCTCTGGAACTACACGACGACGCGCGCCGGGCTCATCACGCCGGACACGCTCGAAACCGAAGTCCTCTCCGTCGGAGCGGGTGGACCCATCATCCCGGGGGCGGGCGCCGTCGTCGGCGGCCTCGCGACCATCGAGGCGCGCGAAGGGTTCTACGGTCATTTCCCTTCGATGGAGCAGGGACTTTTCGAGCCCAACATCGGGATCCGCACGTTCATCGAGCCGAGCGGCCGCCTGCGCATGGACTGCCAGATTTTGCCGCATGAGCCCCGCGAAGAGCAGCCGCCGTTCTGCGCGTCCGACTACGGCATCTATTGGCCCGAAGCCTTCGTCAGCGGACCCGGCACGTATCGATTCGTGAACGTCGCGACGGCGAGCCACATCTCCGACACACCCATCCTCGCGGACTGGATCGACGCGCCGCTCCCGCCCGGCCTCATCTACTGACGCCCCGCTCGCCGGGCCGCGAGGCCCCGCCCGCCGCAACCCTTAATATTGGATCCCCGGGTCGTCGCGCGCGGGTCCTCCCTATGCGCGTCGCCCTCCTCGTCCTCGTCGTCGTGCTCGTCGCCCCCTTCGCGGGGGTCGCGCCGAACGCCGCCGCGTACACGCCGCCCCCGCCCGCGTTCATCCCGGCGCCGGGGACGGGCGACGTCGCGACGTGGCGCTCGGACGTGGACTGGCGGTCGTGGTACGGCAGCCCCGTCCGGGGCGTCGCGACCGAGACGTGGCGCGTCGAGGGGCTCGGCGCGGGCATCGACCGACACGGGCACCCTCACCCGGCCCTCACGATCGAGCGGCACACCCCCGCGCTCGTGACTTCCAATGTCTACCCCGACTTCGCCATCGCTCAGGCGAATTCCACCTTCGCGTTGGACCTCGCGACGGGCGGCCTCCTCGAACGCGACCGCGTGGATCGTTTCGAAACCGTGGAGGGCCGCACGACCCGGACGTTGCGCGACGACCGCACCGACGTCGGCGCGGACCTCGTCCCCTTCACCGCGCTCTGGAACCGCACGCTCGTCGTCGGCGCGAACGTGACGGGGACGATCGACCACAAACCCTACGCTCGCGAGGGCGCGACCACCTACCGCATCTCGGTCGGCGACTGGACGCCCCACAAGGGCTGGATGATGATGCCGATCGCAGGCACGGTCACGTCGACCGAAGGCGCGACGGTCACGACGCAGACGTTCGACGGCTGGTGGCTCCACCTCGACGCCTGGCCGTGGACGCTCACGATCCGCGACGCGCGCGGCACCGTCCGGTACGACCGCGTCTCCGTCGAGGCCGACGGCCCGCCCGCCCCGATCGCGGCGGGCCCCGCCGCGCGCGTGAACGGTCCCCACGCCGAGCCCGTCACGCTCCGCTCGTGGACCGCCGACGGCGCGAAGGACACCACGCTCCCGTTCCCGCTCCAGGACGCGGTCCGCGCGGCGCGCGACCGCGCGCGCCTCGAAGGCGCCACCACGGTCTCCAACGGTCAGCTCGTGGAGGCGCGCTACAGCCGCGGCGACCTCGCGCATCATGCGTGGGTGCTCACGTTCGCGACGGGCGACGCGACGCAGTCCGTCTCGGTCTCGGCCATCGTCCCCGCGCACGGCGTCGCCGTCCCCACGACGCTCGCCTTCGGGCCGCGCGGAGGGCCCCCCGCGTACAACGTGTGGGCCGTCGCGGGCCTTCAGACGATGGACTTCCGGGACGTCGCCCTGCAACTCAGGGCCGCGTGCGGCGTCGACTGCTCCGTCTCGACGCTCGCCATCCGATTCTTTTCCGGCGCGCGGTTCCTGCCGTACCTCGAGGCGACGTCGAGCGAGTACGGCGCGCGCCTCGTCCGCGACCCCCTCACGGGGTCGCGCGACCTGAGCGTCGCGTCGTGGTCGCGGTCGGCGTGACGGGCGCCTCGCGCGCCACACCCGCCTCCGCGAGGAAGCGGCTCGCGCCGCGCTTCGCGGTCGGCGCGCAGGTCGCGACGAAGGCCCGCCGCGCGCGCGTGAGCGCCACGTAGAAGAGCCGGCGCTCCTCCGCGACCGCGTCCGCGAGGTGCGCGGGATCCGCCACGAGGGCCGGCGAGGCGGGGAGACTCCCCTCGCGCGCGGCGAGGAGGAAGACGTGGTCCCACTCGAGGCCCTTCGCCGCGTGGATCGTGGACACCTGGGCGTGCGCGGGGCCGACCTCGCCGTCGGGCGTGCGCTTCGCGGCCGCGAGGCGGTACGCCGCGAGGGCGCGGCGCGTGCGGGCGAGGACCGCGACCTCCGCGGGGTCGGCGCCCGCGGCGAGGAGCGCGGCGACCCGGTCGGCGACGAGCGCGGCCTCGGCCTCGTCGTCCGCGGCCTCGACCCACGCGGGCGCCGCGCCGGGGTCGTCCGAGGCGGGCGCGAGCGCCTCGGCCGCGCGTTCGGGGAAAAGCGCGTTCGCGCACGCGAGCGCCTTCGCCGGCACGCGGAAGCTCGTCGAGAGGACGAGGCCCTCGCGCTCGGCGGCGTCGAAGGCGTCGAGGAACCCGTCGAGGAAGCGCGGCCGCGTGCCGCGGAACGCATAGATGGACTGGCGCGGGTCGCCCACGACGAGGACGTCCGGCCGCGGCGCGTCGGGGGGCGCGCCCGCGCCGGCAAGCGCAAGCACGACCTCGTGTTGCGCGCGGTTCACGTCCTGGTATTCGTCCACAAAGACGGCGTCGTAGCGCGCGGCGAGCGCGTCGCGCGCGGCGCGGTCGTGCGCGAGTCGGTCGCGAAGCGCGAGGACGAGGTCGTCGAAGTCGAGGCGGCCGGCCTTAGCGTGCTCGTACCGCTCGAGCGCGCCGCGCACGGCGTCGCCCGCCCGCGCGAGGCCGGGGAATTGCGCGCCGAGCGCCGCGTCGCTCACGTCGCCGCTCGTCTTCGCGAACGCGAGGACGCCGAGAAGGCGCGCGGCCGCGTCGGGGTCGCCCGGCGCGAGGCCGAGCGCGCGGCGCAGGTGCGGCGCGGCCGGTTGCGCGAGCGCCCAGCGCAGGAGGTCGCCGCCGAGGCGCTCCTGTGCCTCCTCGTCGAGGAAGCGGGCCGCGGCGCCCGGAACGTGCCGCGCGGCGAAGGCGTGGAACGTGAGCACCTCGACGCCGGCATCGCGCGTCCCCGTCGCGAGCGCGACGCGCCGGGCGAGGTGGCGCGCGGCGTCGCGGCCGAACGTGAGCATGAGGACGCGGCCGGGTCGCGCCCGGCCCGAGGCGAGCCGATGCGCGGCGGCGCGCGCGAGCACGAGCGTCTTGCCGCTTCCGGCGCCCGCGACGACGCGGACGACGCGGCGCGGAGCGAGGACGACGGCGCGCTGCTCCGCGGTGAGACCTTCGAGAAGCGCATCCACGGCGGTGGATCGGCCGGGCCAACAAGAACGGTGGTCGGGGAGGTGACCGAAGCTGCCGGGACGCCTCACGGCTTGACGAACTGCCGCCGGGTCTTCTCGGCCTCGAGCTCGCCGCGCTTCTTCTTCAGGTCGTCCACGTAGCGCGCGTAGCCTTCCGGGCTGAGTTTCCCAGTGCCGAGCATGACGCTTGCGCGGCTGATCTTCTTGTTGAGATCCCGGATCGTCTCCTCGAGACGGTGGATCTCCATGTCGTTCTCGGAGAGCGCGACGAAGCCTTCCTGCCGCTGACCCTTCTTGAGCACGCGACCGCGGCCCTTCGTGTTCGGAACCGGGATCTCGTGCGTGTTCGACTTCTCGAACGCGAGGTCCGCGCGCACCACCTTTGCGGGCGGAGGCGGCGGCTTGAGCGACTTCGCCATGAGCACGAGCCCCATGAGCACGATGACGCTCCCGGTCGCGTAGCCGGCAAGCGCGAACGTGTCGCCCACGGAGTGCCCCGCGTACATGACGGCGGGGCCCATGACGAAGCAGACGAGGGCCGGCAGCATGAGGCGGCCCGCGCTCGCGGCGTTCGGCGGCGGCATCCGGGTAACGCTTCTCCCGCGACCCGTTCTTAAGGGTTCGGCTTCCGCACCCGCGGCGGAGCGTTCTTAAAGGGCGGGGGAATTCAGGCGCCACCCGCAGGCGTGGTCTAGCCTGGTATGACTAAGGCCTTCCAAGCCTTCAACTCGGGTTCAAATCCCGACGCCTGCACTCCGCGCGCTGCGCCGCGCTCCGTGCAGGCGTCGGCGACCCTCGGCCGCTGCGGCGGCCGAGGGTCCCGACGCCTCCCGCGCGCATGCGATTGAACGCTCCTTGCCGGTCCAAACGGCGAATGACGAGGGCGGGGGTCCCGTCACCTTGTCCTAAGACAAAACGCGCCCCGTGCAGGCGCCGTTATTCAGCGTTCCGCGATGACGCCCTCGATCTCCTTCACGGCCTGCTGGACCTCGCGGCCGTCGGTGCGCCAGGTCGCGTTGCGGTCGAGGACGACGACGAGCGCGCCCACGTTCTCGACGCGGTGGAAGAGGAGCGAGCCGTCGTCGTAGTGCACGAGGCCACCCTGGTGGCGTTCGAGGTCGAGCGTGCCGCCGATGACGTCGAGGTTCTTCACGATGCTCGCGCAGGCCATCGCGGACAGGACGTCCACGTCCTTGTCCTGGCCCGATTTGCTCACCGCGAGCGGGAGCCCGTCGATCGACGAGAGGAAGGTGCCGCGCGCCTCCGGGAGGACCTCGCGCAGGTCGTTCAGCACCGCTTCGAGCTGGTGACGCACCGACGGCTGCTGGCGCACGAGGTCCTCGACCTCCTTCGCGCGCCGGCGCTCCTCGCCCTCCTCGTGCAGCTCCGTCAGGATCTCCGCGAGGCGCTCCTTGAAGTCGGGCGTGTCCTTGTTCACGTAGCCGATCGCGCCGAGGTGGATGCCCCGCGCCGCCACGTATTCGCTCCCGAACCCGGAGACGAGGACGACGGGCGCCTCCGGATGACGCTGCGTGAGGCGCACGAGCGCCTCGAGACCCGTCATGTCCGGAAGGGCGTAGTCGAGCAGGATGAGATCATAGGGGTTCTTCCGCGCCAGGTCGAGCCCCTCGCCGGCCGTCTGCGCCCAGTCGATCGCGAGGCCGGGGATGCCCCGAAGGCCCCGCTTCACGATGAAGGCGTCCGTCTCGCTGTCCTCGATGTGCAGAATCCGTTGGAACGGTGGGGCGGACGACACAGCACGACCTCCGGAGCCGAGCGCCGTGAACCCGGGGTCCGTGCTCTATGCCGGTTCTGGTACAGGTCGCGAATTGGGGTCGCGTAGGAGGCCGTGCCGGCCCGCCGCCGCGGCGGACCCGGCCAAGCCGTCGAGTGGGTCCCCCCTGATTTGAACAGGAGTCTGAGCGTGTTTCGGACGACCCGAACACGGACGTCGCGGGAAGTCTCCCGAACGCCCAAGGATGGACCAAGCTACCCCAGGGACCCGAGGCGAAGCCGGAAAGCCCGCAACCCTTCTTGAACGTTTCGGGGAAGCCCGACGCGTCGCCGCAGGAGGCTTCGTTGTCGCAGAATTTATCCATCCCGACAGCGACGCCCGCGTGCTCGGGTGCCCATGTCGTGGGACTTTGAAACCGCGGCCGTCGAGGACCGCCACCTCGTCCACCTGTACAGCGATCCGATCGCCTTGCGGGACGCCGTCTCCGCGTGGTTCGCGCCGGCCTTCGCGAACGGCGGCGGGGCCATCCTCGTTGCGACTCCGGCGCACGCGGCCCTCGTGAAGGAGGGTCTCGCGCGCAGGGGCCTCGACCTTGAAGGCCTCGTCGCCGCGGATCGTCTCGTCGTCCTCGACGCGCGCGCGACGCTGCGTGCCTTCATGGTGGACGGCGTGCCGGATTACGAGCGGTTCCTGCGCGTGCTCCAGCCCGCCCTCGAGAAGGCCTCCTCGGGGGGTCGCCCCGTGCGCGCCTGGGGCGAGATGGTCGACCTCCTCCGGAAGGACGGCGAGGTCGACGCCGCCTTGATGCTCGAGTCCTGCTGGAACGCGGCTATGGACACCCGGGACTTCCGCCTCCTCTGCTCGTATGAAGCGGACGCCCTCGATCCGCACACCTATCGTACGCTGCTCGCCGAGCTTTGCCAGGGCCATTCGAGGCTCCTCGGCGAACCTGAGGCGTTTGAAGCGGAGGTCAGGACGAGCGCGATCAGCGTTCTCGGCTACGGCGTGGGCGGCGCGGTCTTCGCGCCGCAAGCCGCCGGGGCGACGCCCTGGCGGATGTCCGCGACCCACGCGGCCCTGCACGATCTTGCGCGCCGGTCGCCCGCGCTTGCGGGGCGCATCCTGGGGGACGTGCGCCGCCGGCGAACGGAAGCCGCCGCCGAGCCGCCGGCGTAGACCGGCCGACTGCGGATGGGCTAAATAATCGACGCAACGGGATCAGACCGCGTCATGCCCGCTTCGCCGCCCACAAAGGACGAGGCCGCGAGGCTCGCCATCCTCCACGCCTACGCGATCCTCGACACGCCGCCCGAAGAGGCCTTCGACGACATCGCGCGCGTGGCCGCCCACGTGACAGGCATGCCCATCGCGCTCGTTTCGCTCGTCGACGCGCAACGGCAATGGTTCAAGGCCAAGGTCGGCCTCGCGGACGAAGAGACTTCGCGGGAAGTGTCCTTCTGCGCGCACGCCATCCACGAACCCGCCCTGCCGTGCATCGTCGAGAACCCGCGCGCGGACCCGCGTTTCGCGGACAATCCCGATGTCCTGGGCGGCCTCGGGATCCGGTATTACGCGGGGGTCCCCCTCGTGTCGAGCGCGGGGCCCGCGGTCGGGACGCTGTGCGTCATCGACAGGACCCCCAATCGCCTGAGTGTCGCGCAGATCGAGACGCTGCAGGCGCTCGCGCGTCAGGTGGTGCGTCTCCTCGAGACGCGGCGGGCGGCCCGCGAGCTCGACGAGGCCCGCCGCCTGCTCGCGTCGCAGGCGCGCGCCCTCGCCTTGCACGATCTCGTCATGGGCGTCGCCCACGAGGTCGGCAATCCCCTGACCTCCATGCGCATCGCCGCCGCGCGGCTCGCCGAGGAGGTGGAGCGGCTGCGGGTGACGACGCCCTCCGCCTCGGTGGACACGGCCGCCCGCTGCGCGCGCACGCTCGGCACGGGTGTCGAACGGCTGTCGGGCCTCGCCCACGCCCTCCGGCGCATCACCGAAGCGTCGACGGAGCCGACGTCGGAGGTCACGATCGAGCGTCTCGTCGCAATGGCCGTCGAGGAGGCGGGTCCCGGCGCGATTCCCGTCGCGCTCGAAATGGCGACGGAGGCGACGATCCGGGGACGATGCCATGAGCTCGCGAAAGCCCTCGCGTCGCTTCTCGACAATGCGCGGGACGCGATGCGCGGTTCCTCGCAAGCGGTCCGCGTCCGCGCGTCCGCCGACGGCTTCCACGCGCGCCTGGAGGTTCGCGACGACGGGTGCGGCATCGCGCCCGAGCACGCGGACCGCATGTTCACCCCCTTCTTCACGACCAAACCCGACGGGACGGGAATCGCGCTTGCGATCGCGCGCCGCACCATCGAAGACCACGGGGGTCGCGTGACGTTCGAGTCGGAGCCGGGCCGGGGCACCGTCTTCCATGTCGAGCTGCCGCTTCGCCGGGACGGCTGAGTCCAGGGGTCGTCGCGCGCGGGCTCCGCGGACGGGTCGAGCGCGGCGCGGCGAGCGTTGCCCCGACGCCATCGCGGCCTTCGCCCCGATGATCCGCGCAGGATCGCGCGTGCGGCTCGCGAACGGGCCCGACCCGACCGCCTTGCCGGGCCGCGCGACGACGGGCCGCGCGCGGGACGCGCGTCGGCGACGCCGCCGCGAGCCTTGAGGGATGGTGCCGTACCGCCGCCCCCGTGACCGCGCGTGCCCCTTGATCCCCGCCGTGCAAAGCCTTCTTGAACAAGTTCGTCCATCGCCGAGGCGAGGGCCTTGGCCGGATTCGACCCCCTACCCGTCATCGCGTTCAAACTCTTCGCGGTGATGTTCCTTGTCCTCCTGAACGGCTTCTTCGTCGCGGCGGAGTTCGCGATCGTCAAGGTCCGCGCCACGCAGCTCGAAGCGCGCGTGCGCCGCGGCGAGCCCGGCGCGAAAAGGGCGGCCCACGTCGTCGAGCATCTCGATGCCTATCTCAGCGCGACGCAGCTCGGCATCACGCTCGCGAGCCTCGGGCTCGGCTGGATCGGCGAGCCCGCCGTCGCGTCCCTCATCGAGCCGATCTTCTTCCTCGCGGGGATCGGGGACCCCGCCATCGTCCACACCGTCGCGTTCATCATCGCGTTCGGGTTCATCACCTTCCTCCATATCGTGATCGGCGAGCTCGCGCCGAAGAGCCTGGCGATCCAGAAGGCCGAGGGGGTGACCCTGTGGACCTCGGCGCCGCTGCACGTCTTCTACAAGATCTTCCAGCCGGCCATCTGGGCGTTGAACTCGGTCGCGAACGCGCTTCTGCGCAGCGCTGGCATGAGGCCCGCGACCGAAGCCGACCTCGTCCACAGCGAGGAAGAGCTCCGGATGCTCCTCGCGGAATCGAGCGCGAAACGGAGCCTCACGAAGAAGCGCGCGGAGATGATATTGAACGTCTTCGAGCTCAAGAAGCTCGCCGCGCGCAACGTGATGACGCCGCGCCCGCGGATGGTCGCGCTCGATGTCACGAAGCCCTTCGAGGAGAACCTCGCCCACGCCGAGGAATCCGGCTACACCCGGTTCCCGCTCGTCGAGGAGAGCCTCGACCGCGTCGTCGGCATGGTCCACTACCGGGACCTCGTGGGGCTTGCGCGATCCTCCGCGACCGCGCCGCGCTCGCTCTCCGCGATCCGCCGCGACGTCATCTTCGTTCCCGACTCGAAGTCCGTCGAGGATCTGCTCTCCGACCTCCTCGGTCGCGGGCGCCACATGGCGATCGTCGTCGACGAGTTCGGCTCCACCGCGGGCCTCGTGACGCTCGAGGACATCTTCGAGGAGCTCTTCGGCGAGATCCGCGACGAGTTCGACGTCGCCGAGGCCGAAGCCGCCTACCGCAAGATCGACGAGGGCCACTACCTCCTCGAGGGCCACATGCCGCTCCACCAGGCGAGCGCCCTCCTGGGCGTCCAGCTCCAGAGCACGGACGTAACGACGCTCTCCGGCTACGTCGTCGCGGAGCTCGGCCGCCTTCCCGCGAAGGGCGAGCGCGTGAAGCTCGGAGCGTGGGACGGCGTCGTGCGCGAAGCCGACCGCAAGCGCGTCAAATCCATCGAGGTGCGCCGGGCCGGCTCCGCCGCGGCGGACGCCGCCTGATCCTCTAGCAACGTCGCTAAAGCGCATCATCGCGAAAGGACATCACCCCCCGGGTCGTCGCCTCGCCCATGGGAGTCCGAACCGCCCTCGTCGCCCTCATCCTCGTCTCAACCACGATCGCCCTTGCCGCCGCCCCCGCCGCGGCGCAGACATTCCCCCTCAATCCCGTGGAGAGCCGGCTCTCGATGGCCATCAAGCCGTTCGACGCGCCCATCGAGCCGCTTTCGGGCGTCGCGGTGGCGAAGGTGATGCTGACCTACAGCCACTTCGCGGCGCCGACGCTCGCGCCGACCCAGGTGAACTTGAAGGTCACCGACGCGCCCTCGTGGGTGGTCGCGGAGGTCAACCCGTCCACGATCCAGATCCAGTCGGGCGGAATCTGCGTTCCCACGTGCCACGCCTCGGCGACGGCGAACGTCCTCGTCCGCACGCTTGCGAGCGCGCCGGCGTTCACGCCGGGATCCATCGTGATCAGCGCCACGGCCCTCCCGAACGGCCTCGTCGCGGGCTCGGCCGCTGACGCGTCCTTCACGGTCGTTGCGGACTACTTCGCGCTCACGCAGGTCCGGGCGCCCGACGCGGTGGAGGTCCCGCGCGGCGGGTTCGTCCGCGAACATCTCACGGTCATGAACGGCGGGAACGCCGACACGCGTCTGCGGTTCGAGCTCGTCGAGGCGCCCGAAGGCGTCCGCGTGAGCCTCCCGAACGCGGTCGTCCTCGAATCGACGCAGCGCGGCGGAAAGGTGACGCAGATGGAACTCCCGTTCAAGATCGAGGCGAGCGCGACCTCGCCCGGCGGGCGCGTCACGTTCCTCGTGAACGCGACCTACGCGCTCGACGACACGATCCGTGGCGACTCGCTCCGCGTCTCGTTCACGGTGGAGCCGGGCAACGCCGCCGACACGGGCGCCGCCGTCCTCGCGGCCGCGAGCTTCGCGACCGCCGGCCCGCAGGCGGGAACGACGTTCGCCTTCGCCCTCGTCGGCGCGGCGGCGGGCCTCGCCCTCGCGTGGCGGAAGGTGGCGCGCCGATGATGCGCGCGCTCGCGGTCGCGGCGCTCCTCGTCGCCCTCGCGGCGCCCGCGGCGGGGCAGATGCCCGGCAGGCCCGCGGAGTCGCGCATCTCGATGAGCGTCCAGCCCATCGACGGGCCGATCATGCCGGAGCGGGGGGTCGGCCTCGCGGAATTGGACATCGTCTACGCCTATTTCTCGGGCGGCGTCGCGCTCGATCCGACGACGATCCGTCTCGAGGTCGAAGGCCCCGCGTGGACGCACGCCTCGGTCACGCCCTCAACGATCCAGGTTGCGCCCGGGCCCGTCCCCGTCGGGCTCGTGGGACGCGTGCACGCCCGCGCGATCGTCGCCGTCGCGACCGATGCCAACGCCCCCGCATACTGGCCCGGCGAGATCCGGATCCGCGCGACCGCGGAGCCCAACGGGCTCATCGCGGGGTCGACAGCGCAGGAGGTGCTCACGGTCGTCGCGGACTGGTTCGCGCTGACGCAGGTCGCCGGTCCGCGCGATGTCGCCCTCGAACCGGGGCGCGACCACAAGGTCGCGTTCGTCGTCGCGAACCTCGGCAACGCGCCCGCGCGCCACGCGGTCACCGTCGTGTCGGCGCCCGAGGGGGTCACCGTCCGCGTGCCCGAACCCTTCGAGACGGGCTCCCGTCAATACGGGAACGCGACCCACGACGCCCCCGCGGTCGTCGTCTTCAGGCTCGCGCCCGGATCCACGGGCGGGCCCGTCGTGCTGCGCGTCGCGACGGCCTACGTGCGGGTCCCCGACGTGATCGGCGAAACGGTGGATTTCACGATCGACGTCGCGCCCACCAAGGGGGATGGCCTGGCCATTTTCTTCCCGGCGACGGACGGACGCGTCCGCACGTCGTCGTTCGGGATGGAGGCGAACGGACCGGGCCTTGCCGGCGCCCTCGCGATCGCGCTTGCGGGCGCTGCCCTCGCGTGGCGTCGCGCCAAGGCGTCGTGACCCGGTCGCTCGCGCGGAGGCCCCGCGCGTTCGCGCCTCGGGAAGGAATCAGAACTCGACCTTCTTCACGACGACCGTGCCGTCGGGCAGGCGGCCGAACGCGAGGCGGTCCCCGACGCCGAGTCCCATCGCGCGCATGATCTCCGGCGACATGAACGTCTTGCGGCCGGCGCCGATGCGGATGACGTCGATGAGGTCGACGCCGCCCTCGAGGCCGTGGGCGTCCTGCGGGTTGTGCGAGCCCGAGTGGGCTTGGGTGGTCATGGACAGCCGAAGCGGCGCGCCGGCCGTGAAGGGCCACGCGGGTGGCAACTTGACAGGCGCGCGGTTGCCCACAGGCTTTTTGTAGGGGCGCCCCGCTCGACCAGGCGGGGTGGCGACCACGTCCGAAATCCAGGAGATGTTCTTCCGCCGGATCCTCGACAGCCGCGGCAACGAGACGATCGAGGTCGACATCCTCACGGACGAGGGCTTCGGCCGCGCGGCCGCCCCGAGCGGCGCCTCGACCGGCGCGCACGAGGTCCAGGCGTGGCCCGAAGGCGGCCCGAAGGCCGGCGTCGAGAAGGCCTACGACATCATCGCGCCGACGCTTCGCGGCATGGACGCGCTCGACCAGCGCGCCGTCGACGACACGCTCGCCGAGATCGACGGCACCGAGAACTTCGCCGCGCTCGGCGGCAACGTCACGGTCGCGACGTCGCTTGCGGTCGCGCGCGCCGCGGCGCACAGCCTCGGCCTTCCCCTCTACGCGTACCTCGGCGGCGCCTTCGTCTCGCGCCTGCCGCGCCCGCTCGGCAACGTCCTCGGCGGCGGCGCGCACGCGATCGGCGGCACCGACATCCAGGAGTTCATGGTCTTCGCCGACGGGCCCACGTTCCAGGACTCCGCGTTCGCGAACGCGAAGGTCCACAAGCGCGTGAAGGACCTCCTCAAGAAGGAGCTCCCGAACACGGCCATCGGCAAGGGCGACGAGGGCGCGTGGGTCGCGCCCATCAAGAACGAGCGCGCGCTCGCGATCGTCGCCGACGCCGCGAAGCACGTCGCGAGCGAGGTCGGCTTCGAGGTGCGCCCCGCGCTCGACGTCGCCGCGACGGAGCTCTGGGACGCGAAGCGGAAGGCGTACGTCTACAAGGACGCCGTCCGCACGACCGACGAGCAGGTCGCCTTCCTCGAAGGCCTCGTCAAGGACTACGGCGTCGTCTCCGTCGAGGACGGCCTCGCGGAGGACGACTGGGAAGGCTGGCAGAAGCTCACGAAGGCGATCGGATCCCGCGCGACGCTCGTCGGCGACGATCTTTTCGTCACGAATCCGACGCGCCTCGAGCGCGGCATCCGCGAGAAGGCCGCGAACGCGATCCTCGTGAAGCCGAACCAGATCGGCACGCTCACGCGCACGGTCCAGGCCATCCAGATGGCGCACGGCGCCGGCTTCCGCAGCATCATCAGCCACCGCTCCGGCGAGACCTCCGACGAGAGCATCGCCCACATCGGCGCCGCCTTCGGCTGCTGGGGCATCAAGACGGGCGCCGTCGGCGGCGAGCGCACGGCGAAGCTGAATGAGCTGATCAGGATCGAAGAAGAAGTTTGAGTTCGGGGCCTTACAGCGGGCACTCCGTCGCATGGGCCTGCGGGCCCATGCGACTCCGTGCCAGAGGAGGGGGCTATCCGCCCCCTCCTCTGGACTCCTCCCGTGGACCAGGGGGCTGCCGCCCCCTGGACCCCCGTCCCAAACCCGCGTTTCTTTCCCGAACGGTGCCCGATTCACAGCCCCCTTTCGCGTGAGCCGTGCGGGGACGCGCGTGGCTGCCCCCTGAGCTGGCTAAACGCGCAAACCCGAGCGCGAACACTGGCTGCGGTCCCGGTCCCGGTCCCG
>DATLGO010000052.1 GCA_035540375.1 Candidatus Thermoplasmatota archaeon | reverse complement strand
TCGACCTGGAGGCTTGCTACTTCGATGTCGGTTCTCCCTATCCTGGTGGTGCAGCAGCTGCCAAGGGTGGGGTTGTTCGCCCATTAAAAGGGATCGTGAGCTGGGTTCAGACCGTCGTGAGACAGGTTTGTTGCTATCTTTAGGAGCCGTAACTGCGTGAAGGGAAGGGTCTTTTAGTACGAGAGGAACAAAGACTCCTGGCCTCTGGTCCATCGGTTGTCTGACAAGGCATCGCCGAGCAGCTACGCCGGAAGAGATAACGGCTGAAAGCATCTAAGCCGGAAACTCACCCCAAGACGACGCAGCAGAGTTCTCGTAAAAGACGAGGTTGATAGGACGGGGGTGTACGCACGAAGCTTCGGCGACGTGTTCAGCCCGCCGTTACTAAGCACTCGAACCGCTGATGTGTGTTGGCTCAACCCTCAAACAGGTTGCGTTTGCGTCTCTCACAGGCATCGACGCCGTTCACGCGGTGTCATGTCATCGGAGAGTGGTTCGACGGCCATAGCGGTGGGGTCCACCCGGTCCCATTCCGAACCCGGCAGTTAAGCCCACCCGCGTACGCTTCGGTACTGGAGTGCGAGAGCCTCCGGGAACTTGCGCACGCTGTCGGCCACTCTCTGTCTTTCCTGCCTGCCCTTCGGGGCGGGTTCATTCATCTGGGCGAGCGCGAGCTCCGCCCGCCCGGCGGATCATCGACGGTTCCGCCGGATGACTCATCCGCCCGCGAACGCTCCTCGCCGCGTGCCCGTCGCCCCTTCCTTCACCGTGGTGGTCGCCGTCCGCAACGAAGCGGCCACCCTCCCGGCGGCGCTCGAGGCGCTCGCGCGCCAGCGCTACCCGCCGGACCGGCTGGAGGTCCTCGTCGTGGACGGGGGATCGACCGACGGGTCGGCCGCCATCGCGTCGCGGTACCCCTTCCGGGTGCTCGCGGACGGCGGCCGCGGCCCCGGCGCGGCGCGCAACCTGGGCGTCGCGGCCGCGCGGGGATCCATCGTCGCCTTCACGGACGGCGACTGCCGTCCGGACCCCGGTTGGGTCGCGGCGCTCGCCGAGCGTTTCGCGGATCCCGACGTCGTCGGCGTCGGCGGCGCCCTGCGTCACCCCGACCGGGGCACGGTCTTCTCGCGGCTTGAGGATCTGACCCTCCGCGCGACCTACCGCGGCTTCATCACGAGCAACGTCGCGTACCGCGCCTCCGCCCTCGCGGTGGTCGGCGGCTTCGACGAGGCGCTCACCTGCGGGGAGGACTGGGACCTCTATTGGCGCATCCTCGACGCGGGCGGGCGCATCGTGTACGCGCCCGAGGCGGTCGTGTGGCACGACCCGCCCGAAAGCGCCTCCCCCGCGAGGTATCTGCGGAAGCAATTCTGGTACGCGCGTTCCGACGTGCGGCTCTTCGCGAAGCGGGCCCGGGCGCTTGCGGAACGTCGCGGGAAGCGGGGACGGTCCGCGGTCGCCCCCATCCGCGCCGCGGCCGCGAACGCGACGGGCTACGCGCTCCTTGCGGCCGGCGCCCTCGGCGGCCTCCCCGCGGCCGCGGCGGCGGGCGCGGTCCTCGCTTCCAGCGGGCTTGCGCCCATCGTCGCGTCCCCGGAGGCCGCGGCCCATCGCGGCCGCCTGCTCGCCGCTGGCGTCCTCAAGGGCGCGGTCCGCGCCGTCGGGACGGCCGCGGGGCTCGCCGACCTCGCGCGCCGGCGACCGCGCGTGACCCTGCGGCGCGCCCCCGCGTGGGCGCTCGCGAAGCCGGCGCCGATCCTAAATCCCCCTTCGGCCATCCCCCGCGAGGCATGACGCTCGCGGAAGGCGCGATCGCGCCGGACTTCACGCTGCCCGACCACGACGGACGCCCCGTGCGCCTCGCCGGGCTGCGGGGACGGCGGGTCCTCCTGACCTTCCACGCGGAGGACGACACCCCCGCCTGCACCGAGCAGCTCCGCGCCTTCAGCGACGCGCGCGCGGCGTTCGAGGCCGCGGGCGTGCGGATCTTCGGCATCAGCGCCGACGACGCCGCGACCCATGCCGCGTTCCGCGCGAAGGCGCGCCTCGGGTTTCCCTTGCTCGCCGATCGCGACCGCGCGGTCGCGAAGCGGTACGGCGCCTTCGGGGAGAAGACGCTCTACAGCCGGAAGGTCCAGGGAACGATCCGCACGACCGTCGTGATCGGCGCCGACGGTCGCGTCGAGAGGATCTTCCGCAACCTCCGCGTCAAGGGGCACGCCGCGCGCGTCCTCGAGGCGATCGCGTGAACGCGGACCTCGACGCGATCGTCTTCGACCTCGACGACACGCTCGTGGACGCGACCGCCGCCGACCGCGCGGCGCTCGACGACGTCATCGCGACCGTCGCGCCGCGGCTGCATCCCGAAGCGGCGGCCCTCCTCGACCGCGACCACGACGAGATCCTCGCGGAGGCCCGTCGCGTCTTCCACGCGGGCGGGGCCTGGACGGGGCCCGAGGCGCGCTTCGCGCGCCTCCTCGCGCGCCACGGCGTGGAGGATCCCGCGCTCGCGCGCGACCTCGCGGCGCGCTACTTCCGCGTCCGCGCCGAGACGATCCGGCCCTACCAGGGGGTCGCGGCCGCGGTGGAGGACCTCGCCGGCCGATACCCGCTTGCGATCGTCTCGAACGCGCCCGCGGGCCTCCCGGAGGACACGCTCGCGCGAACGGGCCTCGCGCGCCACTTCCGGGTCGTCGTGAGCGCGGGCGCCGCGGGCGTGCGGAAGCCCGACCCCGCGATCTTCCGCCTGGCGCTCGATCGGCTCGGCGTCGCGCCGGCACGGACGATGATGGTGGGCGACGCGTGGACGATCGACCTCGAGCCCGCCCTCGCGCTCGGGATGCGCGCGGTGCTCGTTGCCGACCCCGCGGTGAGGCGCAGCCGCATGTTCGAGGGCGACGGTCCGGTGGATACGACCCGCGCCACCGCGCGCATCGCCTCGGTCGCCGAACTTCCCGCGCTCCTCAGACGGGCGCCCTGAGCCGGTACTCGCCGAGCCAGCCCGACCAGTAGATGACGACGGCCTTCGTCGTTCCTGCCGGGATGACGCCGGCCTCGGGCCCGACGTTCAGGTCGCACCGGATCTGCGTGTTCCCGTTGTAGAAGCAGATGTCGAAGTCCTCCGGCACGCCCGCCGCGGGGGTGACGGCCTCGAGCCGGTACGGTTGGCCGGCGCAGTCCGCGAGCCCCTCTTCGGTCTTCGAGGTGTAGCCTTCGAACCGGACGATGCCCAGCGCGCCCGCCGTGAGTCGACCCGTGCGGTCGAGCGCGCACGGCACCACCGTCACGCTCGTCGTGCGGGGGTCGGACGTGAGCGACGGCGTTCCGTCGTCGGTCGCGCGCACGGTCACGGTGTACGTGCCCGCGTTCGCCCAGCTCTTCGCGGCCGATTGCGTCGAGCCCGCGGTGGCGAACCCGCTTGCCGGCACCGTGGTCGCGGGCGAGCCGTCGCCCCAATCGATGGTGTACTTCACGCGCGTCCCGTCGTCCGTCGCGGTGAAGCTGCACGTCACGGCAACGTTCACCGGGGTCGAGGCGGGAGCGCACGCGAGGGCTGTCATCGTGGGCGGCTGGTTGGGGACGACCACGACGGTCGTCGTCATCGTCGACGAGTCGAGCGGCGGCAAGCCCGCGTCGCGCGCGTACGCCGTGACATTGTAGCTCGCGACCGCGGCCCACGCGTGCTGCGCCGTCACCGTCTGCCCGGCCGTCGCGTGGCCCGTCGCGGGCACGCGCTCGACGGCCGACCCGTCGCCCCAATCCACGTAGTAGGCGACCTTCGTGCCGTCGTCCGTCGCGCGGAAGCTGCAGGTGCTCGCGCGCGTGACGCTCACCGGGTTCGGCGAGCACGAGACGCTCGTCATCGCGGGCGCCTGGTTGGGCTGCACCGTGACGGTCGCGACGCGCGGCGCGGACGTCGCGGGCGGCGCGCCGTCGTCGACGGCCGTGACGCTGACGTCGTACGTTCCGACGTCGGCCCAAACGTGCGCGGCGGTGCGCGTCGTGCCGGAGGCGACGAAGCCGCCCGCGGGCACGCGCTCAATCGGCGAACCGTCGCCCCAGTCCACGAGGTAGGCGAGGCCGTCGCTGTCGTCGGTCGCCCGGAAGCTGCACGTCGAGGTCGCGTCCTCCGCGACGGGGTTCGGCGTGCACGTGACGGACTGCATGGCGGGGGCCGCGTTCGCGGTGACGGTCATCGTCGTCGTCTTCGCGGTGGACGTCATCGCGGGGATGCCGTTGTCGGTCGCGGTGACGGAGACGGTGTAGGACGCGGCGCCGTTCCACTTGTGCGTCGCGGACTGCGTCGTGCCCGGCGCGACGGTGCCGCTTGCGGGCACGCGCTGCGTCGGGGACCCGTCGCCCCAGTTCACGGTGTAGTAGACGCCCGGCGAACCATCGGAAGCCGAGAAGGTGCACGTCACGGTGCGGCCGCTTGCGGCCGGGTTCGGCGTGCAAGCGAGGGATTGCATGATAGGCGGTTGGTTGACGTCGTTCAGGACTTGCCAAAGCTTGGTCATGCGCGGCGAGCCCCAGCCGGTCGGGTAGTCGTAGCCCGTGCCCGCCGCGTAATCGCCGTTGTGGCCGCTCGTGACGTCGCGGAACGCCTGCCCGTAGTCGGCCCCCTTGGCGACGTTCCAGATGTGTTCGCCGGGGTCGCCGATGCGGCCCGCGCCGTGCACGACGGTGGTCCAGAAGCCCGCGACGATGGGGCTCGAGGCGCTCGTGCCGCCGACCTGGTACCACGAGCCGCCGCTCCGGACCATCACCCCGGTGCTGGGATCTGCGACCGCGGCGAGGTCGCCGGAGCTGCGCCCCGTCTGCCCGACGGGTTTGTCCTGCCAGGAGGGCCGGGCGTAGAGCGAAGACCTGCCGCCGCCCGAGGCGGACCACGGGCCCCCGCAGGGGGCACACGAGTTCCAGGTGCTTTCGCTCTGCCAGCTGTTGAGCTGCATGACGAGCGTTGTCCCCGCCACGCTCGCCCCTCGAGGGACGGTCGCCGGCCAGGACGGCGAGATCGCCTGGGAACCCGAACTCCGCGTGCACTCGCGCGATCCGCCGTCGCCGCTCGCGGTGAAGAGCGCGATGCCCTGCGAGGCGGCCGTGGAGAACTTGGTGCCCCAGGTCGTTCCCGTCGACGAGGCGACGTTCGCCTCGCACGTGCCCCAGCTCTGCGACACGACGTCCACGATGTTTGCGGAGAGCATGCCGTCGATCGTGAGGCCCATGTCCGTGATCGACGCGGAGTTCGCGCAGTACACGTAGATCTGCGCGTTTGGCGCCATCGCGTGCTCCAGCTGCACGTCCATGTTCCATTCGATCTCGTCCGCATAGCCTTGGGCGCACGAGGAGGCGCCCGTGGTCTGCCGCTTGATCTGGAGCGCCGTCTGCGGAAGCCCGTAGGTGGAGCTGTAGTAGTCGAGGTCCGATTGGCGCGCCGCGCCCCACGAGGTGATGCCGACCTTGCGGCCTTCGCCGTTGTAGCCCGCGGCGAGGACCCCGTTGTGCTCGTACGCGTTGCGCAGGTCCGTCGGATTGAACGGCGGGTTCCCGTTCGCCATCGTGTCCAGCTCGCCTTCCTCCGTCGCTTCGTGGTACGTGCGGAGCGGCGGGTCGGAGAGGCCGATGATCGCTTCGAGGAGGGGCGCGACGGAGGCGGGCACGCGCGGCTCGACGACGGTGGTGTGCCACGCGGGGCCGTCGGCGACGGCGATGTCGTGGAGCGCGACGCCGAACACGCGTTCGGCCTCGGCGACGGTGGTGCGCACCTCGATCGAGGCGCGGTTGTCGGTGACGTGGACGACGGAGAGGTTCTCGCCGGCGAGCCACAGGAGGACGCGGTCGAGCGAGGCGGTCGTCGGCATGAAGCGCGCGGTCACCTCGTCGGGGGTGAGCGGCGCCATGAGTCCGTTCGTGACCGCGGAGGCCGCGGCCTCGAGGCCCGCGCGGTCGGCGGGCTTGAGCGTGACGACGAGGCCGATGGGCTTCGCGTCGTCGGTGGGGCCCAGGAGGGTGGCCTCGGCGACGATGGGCGGCACGTGTCCCGGCAGCGCGACCCGCGCCTCGTCGGCGGCGAGGGCGAACGGCTGGGCGAGGAGCAGGATGGCGACGACCGCGAAAGCGGTCGCGCGGACGGCGCGCGGTCTGGACTCGGGCCGGTGCAAGCTGGAGCCTCCCGGGGTCCCATGAATGGGGCGGGTTATCAAGGTAGCCCGGTCCTTTCGGCGCCCGGCCGCCTCGCCCGCCGCATCGACGGATCCGTGGCCCGGATCGGGGCCGGTCCGGTACAACGCCAGCACAAGGCTTTTCACGAGGTTGGGGCGTGGCGGCGCCGTGCTGCGGAACATGATGTGGATGGCGTGCGCGAGCGCGGTGGTCGCGGGCGTGATCCTGTTTCTGGACCCGCCCCACCGCCTCCACTCGGTCGCGCTCTTCGCGATGGCGGCCGTCTCGGCGTTCGGGGCGATCAAGCTCCCGGCGGAGTACGACCTGTAGGTCGACCTGACAAGGAGAAGAGCGCGGGGGCTCGCGCCCCCGGTTTTCGGCCTTACGGCCGGACGTTGACGACGAGGGTGCCCGTCATGCCGTTCGTGGCGTGGCCGGGGATCGCGCAGATGTAGGTCGCGCCGGTCGTGGTCTTGGAGGCCGTGAAGTTGAGCCACGTCTCCTCGCCGCGCTCGTCGAGGTCGATCGTCTTGAAGCTGTAGGGCGCCCCGATCGCGAGATTGTGCGGGACGCGGTTCGTGCCGACGTGGACCACGCGGAGGTGGACGCCGTCGCCCTCGTTGACGGTGATCTCCTGCGGGACGATGCACCAGGGCTTGTCGCCGGGGCAGTTGCTCTCGCGCAGCTCGACCGTGAACTCGGGGCCCGGCGGGACGTTCTCCTCGCCGCGGGACGGGCCGGAGACGCCTGCGGCGTCTTCGCCGTAGAGCGCGCCGCCCTCGGTGCGCGGGAAGACGACGACCTTGCCCGTCATGTAGGCGTGGGAGATGCCGCAGAACGCGGTGCACTGCATGTGGTACTCGCCGGGCGCGGTCGCGCGGAACCAGTACTTGTTGTCGTGGTTCGGGATCGCGTCGATCTTCACGCCGAGGCTCGGCACGTTGAACGAATGCACGACGTCGACGCTACGGATGGTGAGTCGCACGTTCACGCCTTCCGCAACGTAGAGGTCGGGGCTCGAGGTCGACCCGTCGGGGTACTCGAAGCGCCAGATCCACTGCGCGCCGACGACCGTGACGTCGATCGTGTCGGGGCCGTCCTCGGGGAGCGTGTCGGTCGCTTCGAGCGTGCTCACCGAGAGGTAGGCGATCGTGATGAGGATGAGGGCGGGGACGACGGTCCACGCGAACTCGAGGCGGGCGTGGCCGCGCTCCTCCTCGCCCGTCGGGGGGTGCTGGATCGACTTGGAGCGCCAGAGGAACCAGATGAGGACGATCTCGACGCCCACGCCGATGACGAGGGCGACGTACAGGATCACGGCGAAGAGGTCGCTGATGCGCTCCGCGACGGGGGACGCGTCCGGGTAGGTACCGGTCGCGAGGACGGTCGGGAGCGTCATGAGGAGAGCCGCGAGTACCACCGCGATCTTGCGGAGCGTGCGCGTCCGGCGGGCCATGGGGACCGAGACCGGCAGCTTTGAAGGGGGACTTAAGCGTTTTCTTCGAGCAGTTCGTCACGCCGTCGGCGCGTACGGGTCGCGCGCGTGACCCTCCGGGGCGATCGAGGCCGGGGGGGCCAGTTGGACCGACAGCCAGGTCTCGGGCTTCGCGGCGTTCTCGGGCGTGTAACCGACGCCCGGGTGGACGTCCAGGTTCCCGACGACGGCGCCCTGCTCGACCTCGGGACTCGAAAGCGCCCTCTCGAAGCCGAAGGCGATCCGGAACCGATCGTTCGCTTCGAGGTCCAGCCCGTCATATCGGCGGTCGAAGGGCCGCTTGGGGATCGAAATTTCCCAGAAGATCGTCGCATTGGCGCTGTCGAGGCCAGCTCTGCACGATCGGCCTTGCTTCGGATAAGGGTCCAAGAGTCGGGTAGGCTCGCCTCTTTCCTGGCGCGTCCACCGTTCTCCCGTCCAGTAGCCGTCCCACAACCCGCCCCCACGCCCGCGGAAGTGCTTGCAGATCAGGAGGTCGCTCGGAACCGCGAGGGGGCCCTCGGTGCCCATCGCGAAGTAGATGTTGAAGTAATCCGGGTAATGATTCGTGCCATTCCCATCGCTGTGGGTGCCGGGATGGCCGGTAATGTTGGTGATGATGGCCAGGAGATAGAGCCGGTCTCCACGATGGCCGATCGCGACGCGGAACGGAAACTCGCCTTCGTAGGGCCGTCCGGGACGTTCGTCGCGCAGCTCGAATCGGCTTTCAAACACGAGGGCCGCGGCCCATTCCCCGGGAGCGATCGACTCGTCGAGCGCGGGCGTGGCATCCAAATACGGAATGAGCCAGTCCGCATCTTCCTGCCTCTCATCCTCGGCGGCGGGTTGAATGCAGCCGGCGAGGAGGGCGAGGGCGATCGCGAACGGAGGGAGCTTCAGCTGAGCTTCCATGCGAGGATCGCCAGTCCGTATTCGCCGGCCCCGGAGGTCACGGCGTATTGATACTCGTGCCTTGAGCCGCCACGAGCGCTGTGGGAATGAGCAGACTGTGACGAGTGCGGAGCTCAACTTTGACAGAATGGGGGCAATAGCTTGTAAATATGTAAGTTTTCCACTCCTTGTCAGCGTTGCTTCCGTCCCGCGAGGCCGCCACCCCTCGCGAGGAGCGCGAACAGCCCCGCTGCGAGGACGGCCGCAGCCTCGAAGGCGGGGGTCCTCGTGGGCGACCCGGGGGCCGCGACCTCGAGCGTCAGCGTCCGGCATCCGTAGGCGCCCTCCGCGACGAGGCACGCGACGAAGGCGTGCGGCCCGGGTTTCGCGCTCGTGCCCACGTTCGCCGCGAACGCGGCGGCGCGCGCGCCCGGGTTCACGGGGCCTCCCTCATAGAGGACGGTGCCGAGGTCGCTCCCCGCGTCCGGGAAGACCACGAGCGTCGCGTTCGCGGGGGCCGGGCCGTCGAGGCCGAGCGTCGCGCGCGTGATGGCGCCGGGCGCGGCCTTCACGGGCGGTTCGTTCGGGGTCGGCGGGACGGGGGGGAGCGTCGCGAGGTCCACGACGGCGAGGCGCGCGACGTCGTGCAGCGCGAGGACGAGGACCTTCCCGTCCGTCGCGAGGCTGTAGGCGTTCGCCGCTTTCCCGAGGGGGACGGGCCACGCGTGGAGGCGGCCGTCCGGGAAGGCGCGCGCGAAGAGGCCGACCGTGTGGAGGCTCGTCCAGACGCCCCCCGCGCCGTCGGGCGCAAGGCCGATGGGCGTGCCCACCTCGCCTTCGGGGGACCACGGGGTCAGGACGCGGAGGCCGCCGACGTGCCGCACGACGTTCGCGCCGTGCTCGGCGACCCACAGGTTCGCGCCCGAGCGTCCGACCGTGACGGGCGCCGCGAGGCCCGCGACGATGGAAGCGACCGCGCCCGATCCTCCGTCGAGGGCGACGAGCTCGCCGGGGCCCGCGAAGGCGACGTAGAGGCGGCCGTCGGACCCGAGGTCGGCGCCCGCGGGCTGGCCCTCCTTGGGAAAGGGCGCCTCGACGACCTTCGAGGTGGCGTTCACGCGGATGACGCGGCCCGAGACGAAATCCGCCGTCCACGCGCCGCCCGCCCCGTCCGCGACGAGGAAGAGCGGCGTCGCGTCGGGCCCGAGCGGGATGCTCGTCACGCGGCCCTCCGCGTCGACGTGGTGCACCGCGCCGCGCTTCGCGGAGGCGACGAACGCGCCGCCCGCGCCGTCGGGGACGACGCCCCAGAGGTCCGCGCCGAGGTCCTGCGGGTCGGCGCCGCTCCCGCCGTCGCCCCCCGCGCGGCCCGGGAGCGCGACGGGTTCGCCGTAGCTCCGGCGGGCGGCGTCGAAGCGCAGGAGGGCCGGGGGCCGGTCGACCGTGACGAGGAACCCGCCCGCGCCGTCGGGGGCGACGGCGAGCGGCTCCGCGTACCCCTCGGGGAGGGCGACCGCCTCGCCCGCGGCGTGGGCGGCGGGGGCGAGAACGAGAAGGAGCAGGACGGACGCGACGCGGGCGGCGTGCACGGCCGGGCGAGGGCGGTCGCCGCGAAAAATCTTCGCCCGCTCTCCCCGTCGGCGGGCGACGCGGCGGCGTCGGTTCAGTCGCTACACAACGTTTATACCGAGGGCCGATTCTGCCCGCGGTGGAACCGATGGTGCCCGCCGCCTCGTCGAGCCCGGCTTTCTCCGGCGTCCGCGCGCAAGGGCACTCTCGATCCTTCTATCTCTAGAGGCGTTGCCATGAGTCACCCCACGGGATCCGCCCCCGGGTCTGCCGCGCATGCCGAGCACGAGCTCAGCCCCTGGCCTCCGCTCATCGGTCTCGGGCTTCTCGTCGCCTACCTCGGCGTCGTGCACGGCACGATTCCGCTCGTGATCGGGATTGCGATCTTCTTCGTCGCGATCGGCGGCTGGATCCGCGACGACATCCGCAACTGGCCGACGTCGCCGCCCGATAACGTGCCCGGCCAGAAGAAGGCGCCCGAGTTCATGGCGATGGTCCTCTTCCTCGGGACCGAGGTCGTCGTGTTCGGCACGCTCTTCGCGGCGTGGTACAACGGCGAGGGCCGCGCGATCGCGCAGGGCCTCGCGTGGCCGCCGCCCGGCTTCCACCTCGACATCCCGGGCACCACGATCAACACCGTGATCCTGCTCCTCTCGGGCCTCACGTGCCACATCTCGCACCTCGCGATCCGCCGCGGCAACCACAAGCGCTTCGTGCAGTGGATGGCGGCGACGGTCGTCCTCGGCGCGATCTTCCTCGGCCTCCAGGTGGTCGAGTACCAGAAGCTCTTCGCGGAAGGCTTCGGGTTCACCACGAACTACTACACGACCTCGTTCTACATGCTGACCGGCACGCACGGTCTGCACGTCGCCTTCGGTCTCCTCATGCTCATCCTCGTGCTCGTGCGCGGCCTCATGGGCCAGTTTACGGCCGAGAAGCACCTCGCCGTGGAGGCCTTCGCCCTCTACTGGCACTTCGTCGATCTCGTCTGGATCGTGCTCTACTTCGTCGTGTACGATCCGATCCCGTACTTCCTCGGAGGTCACTGAGATGAGCCACCACGAGCACGGCCACCCGCCCGCGTGGAAGGAGTGGCTCTTCACGACCGACCACAAGAAGATCGGCATCCTCTACCTCATCACCGCGTTCGTGTTCTTCCTGCTCGGCGGCCTCGCGGCCCTCGCGATCCGCTGGCAGCTCATGTGGCCGACGGACCCGGCCGACGCGGCGACCGCCCTCATCAACCCGGAGCTGTTCAACCAGCTCTTCTCAATGCACGGCACGACGATGATCTTCCTGTGGATCATCCCCGTCGCCGCCGGGTTTGGCAACTACTTCGTCCCGCTCCTCATCAAGGCGCGCGACATGTCGTTCCCCCGCCTGAACGCGCTCTCGTACTGGACGTACCTCGCGGCGGGCATCGTCATCTACTGGGGCCTCTTCTACCCGTCCGCCGGCGCCTTCGCGCTCGGCAACGGCGGCTGGACCGGCTACCCGCCCCTCAGCGAGCGGCCCTTCAGCCCCGGCCCCGGCATCGACTACTGGGCGCTCGGCATCCAGCTCGTCGGCGTCTCCTCGATGCTCGGCGCGATCAACTTCATCGTGACCACGTTCCGCGAGCGCGGCCCGGGCGTCACGCTGAACAACATGTCGCTCTTCGTGTGGTCGGTCCTCGTCACGGCCGTTCTCGTGACGTTCGCGACGCCGTCGATCGGCAGCGCCCTCGTGATGCTGCTCTTCGACCGCAACCTCGGCACCAACTTCTTCTGGAACCCCGGTTGCGAGCCCGGCATCGCGAGCTACGCGTGTCTCGCGGACCCGATCCTCTACCAGCACCTGTTCTGGTTCTACAGCCACCCGGCGGTGTACGTCATGATCCTCCCGCCGATGGGCATCGTGAGCTGGATCATCCCGCGCTTCACGGGCCGCCCGATCTTCGGCTACAAGGCCATGGCCTACTCGATGGCCGCGATCGGTCTCATCGGCTTCACGGTCTGGATGCACCACATGTTCGCGACCGGCACGAGCCTGCTCCTGCGCACGGGCTTCATGATCATGACCATGATCATCGCCGTGCCGTCGGGCGTCAAGGTGTTCAACTGGCTCGCGTCCATCTGGCACGCGAAGATCCAGTTCACGACCCCGATGCTCTGGAGCCTCGGCTTCGTCGCGATGTTCACGATCGGCGGCGTCGACGGCGTCTTCCTCGCCTCGATCCCCGTGGACTACCACCTGCACATGACCTACTGGGTCGTCGCGCACATCCACTACGTGCTCTTCGGCGGCGCGGTCATGGGCGTCTTCGCCGGCTTCTACTTCTGGCTCCCGCGCATGACGGGCCGGATGTACAACGAGAAGCTCGGCCAGTGGCACTTCTGGCTGACGCTCATCAGCCTGAACATCGTGTTCTTCACGATGCACTGGGTGGGCTACGAGGGCATGCCCCGGCGCGTCTACTCGTACGACGCTCCGTTCACGCTCGGCAACCAGCTCGCCTCGCTCGGCGCCTTCATCCTCGGCGCGGCGCAGCTGCTCTTCATCTGGAACCTCGTCTGGATGGCGCGCCACGGGCCCATCGTCACGAAGGACCCGTGGGGCGAGAAGCCCACGAACGAGTGGCTGACCTACGTCCCGCCCAAGAAGGCGCCCGCCCCGGGCGTCGCCGCGAGCGGCGTCCTCGAGGTCGTGCCCGGCGGCGGCCAGGTGAAGTGAGTGAAGTTCCGGACCCTCGCCGTCGTCACGGTCGTGGCCACGTTCGTCCTCATGGCGATCGGAGGCTACGTGAAGGCGACGGGGGCCGGTCTCGCGTGCCCCGGCTGGCCGGACTGCTGGGGCCGCATGCTCCCCCCCTTCGACATCCCCGACGACGTGGGTTTCACCGAGCACCAGGTCATGAGCGAGTACGTCCACCGCGCCCTCGCGATGGTCGTCGGCTTCATGATCCTCGGCCTCGCCGCGTGGGGCTGGCGCGCGGAGCGTCACCGCCGCCCGCTCCTCGCGTGGCTTCCCATCGCGACGATCCCGGTCCTTTTCCTGCAGGTCATGCTCGGCCGATGGACCGTGACGGAGATGCTCGAGCCCGTCATCGTCACGAGCCACCTCGCGACGGCGACGGTCATCTACTCGATGCTCCTCGCGACGGCCATCCTCGCCTACGTGCAGCCCGAGACGCGCGCGCCGAAGCCGAAGGCCGCGGTCGCGACGGCGACCACCTCCGTGCTCGCGCTCGTCGCCGCGGGCGCCGACGAGGCCCCGGTCGCGACGCGCCGCGCGGGAGTCCTGGATTACGTCGCGCTCACGAAGCCGCGCATCATCCTCCTCCTCGTCGTCACGGCCTACTCCGCGATGCTCGTCGCGGGCGGCATGTCCGTCCCGGCGTCCCTCATCGTGAACACGCTCGTGGGCGGCGTCCTCGCGGCGGCCGCCGCGAACACCTTCAACTCCTACTATGACCGCGACATCGACGCGCTCATGGCGCGCACGAGCGGTCGTCCCCTCCCGAAGAACGCGGTCGCGCCCTCGGACGCGCTGAACTTCGGCGTCGGGCTCACCATCGCGGCGTTCATCTACCTCTGGTTCACGACGAACGCGCTCGCGGCGTGGCTCGCGATGGGCGCGATCGCGATGTACCTCTTCTTCTACACCATGTGGCTCAAGCGCCGCACGCCCCAGAACATCGTGTGGGGCGGCCTCGCGGGCGTCTTCCCGCCGCTTGTGGGCTGGGCCGCGGTCACGGGCACCCTCACGGTGCCCGCGCTCGTGCTCGCCTTTATCATCTTCCTCTGGACGCCGCCCCACTTCTGGGCGCTCGCGCTCCTGCGCAAGGAGGACTACGCGAACGCGGTGGTCCCCATGATGCCCGTCGTGAAGGGCGAGGCCTCGACGCGCAACCAGATCGTCGCCTACAGCGTCGTGCTCGTCGCCTCGACGCTCCTCCTCACGTGGCCCCTCGGCGCGCTCGGCGTCTTCTACGGCGCGAGCGCGCTCGTGCTCGGCGGCCTCTTCCTCGGCTTCGCCGTGAAGCTCTGGGCGAAGCACGACGACGCGAGCGCGAAGGCGCTCTTCTGGTACAGCATCCTGTACCTCGGCCTCCTCTTCGCGGCCATGGTCCTCGACGTCGCGATCCGCACCCGCGGTCTCCTCGCGTAGGTCCGTTCACGACAAAGTTGATACCCCGTCCTCCGCGTGGGCATGCCATGTCCGGGAGGCTCGCCCAGGGTCTCGTCGTCGCGGTCGTCCTCCTCGCGCTCGCGACGCCGCTCGCGCCGAGCGCGGGCGCGGCCCCCGCGAGCGTCGCCGTCTCCAACTTCGCTTTCTCGCCGTCCACCGTCAACATCCTCGCGGGCGAGACGGTCACGTGGAGCTGGTCCTCGGGCTCGCACAGCGTCGTCGGGGGCGTCGGTGCGCCCTCGTCCGACGTCTGGTGCTCGACGCGCTCGCCGCCCGCCGCAAGCTGCACGAAGACGTTTCCGACCGAGGGCACGTTCGACTACCACTGCGGCGTCCATCCTTCGAGCATGAAGGGCAAGGTCATCGTGGGCTCGACGCCGACGGTCGCGTTCACGAGCCACATCCCGGGCGAGACCGTGAGCGGCGTCTTCACCGTCTCCGGCACCGCGGCCCACGCAAGCGGCATCGCGAAGGTCGAGGTCGCCTGGGGCAACCTTCCGTATCAGCTCGCGACGGGCACGACTTCGTGGTCGCGCGTCGTGGACGCGAACGCGCAGCCGAACGGCCCGCTCGCGATCAAGGCCCGCGCGACGGCGGGCAACGGCGTCGCGAAGGAGGAGACGCTCGTGGTCGACCTTCAGAACCCGCTCGTCTCGCTCGTCATCACGGCGCCCGCCCCGCACGCGGGCGTCGCCGGCGTCGTGAACGTCACGGGCACCGCGTCGCATCCCTCCCATCCCATCACCGCCGTCACCCTGTCGATCGACGGCGCGAGCCCCGTCCAGGCGAAGCGCGTCGGAAGCGGCACGAGCGTCGGATGGTATCATCTCTGGGACACGACGGCGGGCGTGCACAACGGGCCGCATACGCTCCTCGTCCAGGGTTTCGTGCAGTACGCTCCGCAGGCCTCGCCCAAGGTCGCGCTCCCGCTCAACGTCCAGAATGCGCCCACGTGGGATCTCCAGGTCGTTTCGTTCTCGGGCACGACCGCGAACCTCCAGTCGCTCGGGGCGTCCACGCTCACGGTCGTCGCGCGCAACCATGGGAACGCCGTCGCGGAGAACGCCGAGATCCGCTTCGAGTACCGCTACAAGAACACGTGGCGGTCGATCGCGACGGAGACGCTCACGGTGCCCGCGTTCGGCACGGCGGGGCTCTCGTACGCCTGGACCGATCCGATGCTCGTCGGCAAGTTCGACGTGCGCGTCGTGCTCGATCCCGGAAACGCGATCGCGGAGACGCAGGAAGGCAACAACGTCGCCCAGAACACCGCCGCGTTCTGGACCACGAGCGTGAACGGCGTCCGCCTCGTCGAACCCTAGCGCTTGGCGCGCGCCGCGAGGGCGGCCTCGATCGCGCGCTCGAGGAGCCGGCGGACCTCGTCGTGGTCGAGCGCGTCCGCGAGCCATGCGTCGCTCGCCGGATCCATGTCCGCGAAGACGTCCTCGGGAAGAGCCCACACGCCCTCCTCCGTCGCAGCCCAGAGCGCGCGCTTCTCCTCGGGAGCGATCGGGGGGAGGTTCTGCGCCGCGAGCGCGGCGTTCATCCCCTGGAGCCCTTCGCGGAGGATGCGCTGCGCAAGGAGGATGCGGCCGGCGACGTCGTCCTGCACGCGCGGCGAAATCCGCGACGCGGTTTCAGCCTTTCTACAGGACCGCTCCGATCGTGGGGAGGCTCAGGAACGCCATGTCCTGCGCGCGGATCGCGAGGTCGGCCTCGCGCGCCGTCGCGACCGCGCGGCCCGCGGCCTTCGCCTCGAGCGCGGCGCGCAGGAGGAGCCCGCCCGCCGTGTCCGCCGCCACGCGGGCGTAGGCCGCGGGCACCGTGACCTCGTAGCCCATCCGGTCGACGAGGCGCGCCGCGGCGCCCGCCGCGTGGTCGCGCGCGAGGGCGATGGCCAGGTAGCGCGCGAGCGCCTCGCGGGCGCCGTCGTCGAGCGCGCCGACCGGGAGGTTCCCGAGGCGCGTTTCGGCCACGATCCTCGGCTCGCCGCGCGCGGGGACGTCGAACAGCGTCACGCGGTCGTCCGCCGCGACGGCCGCGCGCCACGCGAAACCGTCCGCGACGTGCGTCGGGCGGCCCTCGGGATCCTCCTGGAACGTCTCGAGCGCGAGGTCCGCGAGGAACGCGGCGGGGTCGCCCGGCTCGTCGAGCGCCGCCGTCGCCTCCTCGAGGCCCGCCTCGCCGCTTGCGAGGCGCGCGTACATCTCCGCGAGCCGCCCGGGGTCGAGCAGGTCGGGCAAGACCGGCGCGAACGCGGGCGCGAGGTCGGCGAGGGACGCCTCCCAGCCGACGACGGCCGCGCGCCGGGCGAACTCGCGGAAGTTCAGGGCGGCGCGGTCGGCCTCCGCGAGCGCGGCCGGCGTCAAGGCCTGCGCGACCACGCGCTTCGCGAGGTCCGTTGCGCTCGACGCTCCGGCAGCGCCCGGCGCGACCCCGGGGCAGCCCCGATGGAGGCTCACCTGGATGCGGGGGCCGAGGTGCACGTGGAACGGAAAGAGGCGGCACGCCGTCGGCCGCGCCTCGTACGCCGAGCACGCCCGCGCGCCGTCGAGCATCGCGCACGCGGAGCCCGAAAGCGCGAGCGCCACCGTCCCGTCCGAGCGGCGGCGCACGTGGCGGCCGTACGCCGCGTGGCCCGCGAGCTTCCGCGGCTCGTCCTCCACGAGGCGGGGCGCCGTCGCGCAGCACAGGCCGCAACCCTCGAGGCACGCGAAGGTGGCGCCCGCGAGCTCCCGGTAGTCGACGACGGCGGCCATCACCGCCCCCACGCCGCTTCCGCTATTTCAGGCCGGCGAACCCTCGGGCGCCGGGCGCCGGGACTCGGGACCGGGCATCGGGCGCCGGGTGCCGGGATTCGGGACCGGGTCCGGGCGTCGGGTCCGGGACCGGGTCCGGGCGTCGGGTCCGGGACCGGGACCGGGACCGGGACGCGCGCGCCCGAAACACGCTTGACCCGCCGTCGCCCTCACGCCGCGTGGACGCCCGCGCCGCCTGGACGCGCAAGTACGCCCGCGAGCCCGCGCCCTGGCGCGGGGGCGGCGACGCCGCGTTTGCCGCGCGGCATCTCGCGTCCGCGCCCCCCGGGTGGGTGCTCGACCTCGGCGCGGGCGGCGGCAAGACGCATCGCGCCCTCGCGGCCGCGCTTCCCGATCGCCGCCTGCTCGCGCTCGACTGGGTCGCCGTTTCGCTCGGAGGCGCCCGCGAGGCCGCGGTCGGGGACGCGACGCGGCCGCCGCTGCGCGCCGGCGCGTGCGCGGGGGTCGTCGCATCGCACCTCCTGGGCGCGCTCGACGCGGACGGCCGCGCGCGGGCGGCGTCGGCCATCGTCGACCTTCTCGCCCCGAAAGGCATCGCCGTCGTCGTGGACTTCGCGCGGGGCGACCTCAGGGACGGCGCGGGCCGCCGGGTCGAGGACGCGACGTACGAGCGCGACGGGCTCCTCGCGCACTACTTCGCGCCGGGCGAGGTCGAGCGCCTCCTCCCGGGGCTCTCGCCCGTCGAAGTCGTCGAGGCCGAAGCCCCCACGCGCTTCGCGGGACCTCGGCGCAGGGTCCTCGCCGCGTTCCACCGCGTTTAAGAAATCCTTATATCCGCTCCGGCCCCCTTCCCGCCACCGGAGGACCCTCCAATGTCCCGTGTTTTCGCGGTCCTGCTCGTCCTCGCGCTCGCCGCGCTCGCGCTCCCCACGGCGTCCGCCGGCAACGCCCCGGCCTACGCCGCGGGCGACTTCTGGGACTACAACGTCCTCTTCACGGACGTGACCGACTTCGGCAAGAACTCGACCGGGTCGACGCGCGTCACCGTCGGCGGCTACGAGCTCATCCGCGAAGGGACCGGCGCGTCCACGCGAAACCACACCGTCGTCCTCCTCCAGAGCGAATCGCTCTACAACACGCGCACCGCCGAAGGCGGCATCACGCGCACCGTCGCGACGGAGAAGCGCTACCTGCGCCCGACCGACGGCGCCGTCGTGCGCAACGTGACCGACGTCTCGGTCTTCACGAGCTTCTCCGACACCGCCTCGGAGGGCCGCCACACGCAGGCGGACTGGAACCCGCCCTGCCAGGGCCTGCAGTACCCGCTCTTCTCGGGCGCCGGCTGGCGCCTCGACTGCCGCCTCACCCTCACGCGCGGCGGATCGACGACCTCGGGCCTTTACAACACCACGTACGCGGTGCGGGGCCAGGAATCCATCACCGTCCCCGCAGGCACCTTCAACGCCTTCGTCGTCGAGAACGCGACGGCCGGCAAGGTGCGCCTGCGCCAGTACTACGTGCCCGAGGTGTGCGGGCCCGTCCGCGTCGAGGTGCTCGACAAGTTCGAGCGCCTTGTCTCGCGGAGCGACCTCACGGCGTACCGCTGCGCCGGGAAGGGCGCGCCGTACGACCCGAGCCAGCCCACGGGCCCGACGCCCCCCACG
>DATLGO010000051.1 GCA_035540375.1 Candidatus Thermoplasmatota archaeon | reverse complement strand
GTATTTCAGCCCGAAGGGGCCGACGAAGGCTGTGCCGGTCGCGGGGCCGACGTGGGCTTCGGGGGCCGCGAGGATGCCTTCGCGCCGGAGGCGATCGGCGTCGAGAAGGGTGGTTTCGGTGCGGGCTCCGGCGGCGGCGTCGGTGGCACCGTCGTGGACGTAGGCCGGTTGTTCGCGCCGGGGGCCGAGACCGATCGCGAGGTCGCCGGCGCCTTCGAGGCCGTTCGTCCACGTGAGGGTGGCCTTGAGCTCGACGATGCGGGCGAGGTAGTGGCGGCTTGCGGTGTCGTCGCCCGCGAAGGCGAGCTTGTGGGGGTGCCAGGCGTAGTGGCTGCGCGTGACCGCGCCGGGGCTCGCGCCGGCGGGGGCGAGGGCGCCTTCGAGGCGTTTCGTGAGGTTGGCGCGGAACAGGGGGAACTCGAGGGTTTCGTGCGTGCCGGCTTCGCCGGTTGCGAGGGCGGGGATCCATTCCTCAGTGTGGCCGTCGGCGGCGGCGACGAGGCCGATGATGTGGCCCGCGGGGAGACGGAGCGTCACTTCGCCGTTCGGGTCGGCGCGGAGACGGTACGCGGTGCGGGCTTCGGGGCTCGGATGGGCGTCGAAGCCGGGGCCGACGACGACGCGGGCGCCGTCGCGGTCGGCTTCGGCGCGGGCGGTGACGTTGCCGCGCCAGGCGCCGGTCGCGTCGTTCGCGTGGTACGCGACGACGCCAGCGCCGGGAATCGCGGGGCCGCCGGGCTCGTCCGTGATGCGGAGGACGAGGGTCGCGGGGCCGGTGCCGGCTTCGTGCGCGGCGCCGGGGCCGATGCCGCGGGCGGTGACGGGCGGGCCCTGGGTGCACGAGACGCAGCCGGCGAAGGCCGCCGCGGAGAGAAGGATGAGCGCGAGGGCGAGGAGGGTCCGGGCCCGGTGCATGCGGTTTGAGCGGCGCTGTCGCGGAAAGCGGTTTCGGCGCTCGTGCGAGCGTCAGGCACGGAAGCTTGATCACCCGCGAGGGCGGTGCGCGCGGCATGGGCACCCTCGGGGAGCTCAATCGCTTCGACGCGGGACCGGGTGTCCGGGGCCTCATCGCCGACCGCATGGGCGGCGTCGACATGTCGGGCATCCGCAAGATGTTCGAGATGGCGGGCAAGGACGCGATCAATTTCGGGATCGGCGAGCCGGATTTCCAGCCGCCCGATTTCGTGATCGACGCCTACGTGAAGGCGCTCCGGGACGGCCACAACAAATATGGACCGTCGGCCGGCCTTCCGGAGCTGCGCTCCGCGATCGCGAACCGCGAGCGGGACCGCTGGCCCGCGGTGGACGCTCAGCACGTGGTCGTCACGACCGGGTCGACGGCGGCGCTCTACGCCGCCATGGCCGCGTTCGTGAACCCGGGCGAGGAGGTCCTCTGTCCGAATCCGGGATTCGTGCTCTACGGCCCGCACACGCGGCTCGTGCGCGGCGTGCCGGTCTTCTATCCCCTCAGGCCGGAGCACGGCTTCGTGCCTCAGGTCGCGGACCTCGAAGCGCTCGTGACGCGCAAGACGAAGATCCTCGTCATCAACTCGCCGTCGAACCCGACGGGCGCGATCATTCCGAAGAAGCAGGTGAAGGCGCTCGTGGATTTCGCGGCTTCGCACAACCTCGTCATCGTTTCGGACGAGGCGTACGACTCGCTCACGTACGAGGAGCCGCACACGTCTTTCCTCGGGAAGTACGAGAACGTGATCTACATGAACACGTTCTCGAAGACGTACGCGATGACGGGCTGGCGCATCGGCTACGTCGTCGCGCGCCCCGAGTTCGCGGATGCGATCAAGAAGATGAGCTATCACCTTGCCGCGTGCCCGCCGACGCCGACGCAGCACGCGTGCCTGGCCGCGCTCGAGGGCCCGCAGGATTTCGTCGCCGCGATGAAGACCGAGTTCCGCGCGCGGCGCGACATGCTCATGAAGCGCATCCGCGAGATCCCCGGCTGGGACTGCGTGACGCCACAGGGCGCGTTCTACGCCTTTCCGAGGTACGGGCTCCCGATGGAGGCGCGCGACGTCGCGCTCCTCCTCCTTCGCGCGGGCGTCGTCACGATCCCGGGCGACGCGTTCGGGCCCGCGGGGCGCGGCCACCTGCGCATCTCGTACTCGACCTCCGCGGACAAGATCGAGAAGGGCTGCGACATCATCGAGAAGGCCGTGCGCGGCCACCTCAGCACGCTCGCGTGACCGTGAGGCGATCGTGATGCTCCGCTCGGGCGGCTCCGTCGGATGCGCCCGGCGCAGCGTGCTCGTTCTCCGTGGAGGCGCGGCGTGAGGATCGCCGTCGCCTGCGTCCGTTACCCGCCCGCGCCCGGAGGGGCGGAAGCGCACGCTGCGGCGGTGGCGCGAGGCCTCGCGGCGCGCGGCCACGAGGTCCGCGTCCACACGACGGACCTCCGGACGGAGACGCCCTTCGAGCGCGCTTTTGAGTGGCCCGCGCCGAAGGACGGCGTCCGCGTGACGCGCCACCCGGCGCGCACGGCGGGCGGCGCGCTGCACTACGTGGTCGCCCCCGCGCTCGCGCGCGGATTGCTGGCGGACGCGTCCTGGGCGGACGTCGTCCACGTCCACTCGTACGGCTATTTCCACACCCTTGTCGCGGCGCTCGCCCGCAAGACGAAGGGCGTGCCGCTCGCCATGACGCCGCACTTCCACCCGGCGTGGTCGATGGAGGGACCGCCCGAGCGACGTCGCCTGCGCGCCGTGTTCGACGCGACGCTCGGTCGCGCCTCCCTCGCCGCGGCCGACCGCGTGATCGCGGTGAGCGCGGGCGAGCGCGACGCGCTTTTTGCGCGGTTCCCGACGGCGCGCGCGAAGTCGATCGTGATCCCGAACGGCCTCGACCGCGCGCGCTGGCTCGATGCGCCGCCGGCCGACGGCGCGGCGTTCCGGGCGGCGCGCGGGATCCCGAAGGAGGCTCCCCTCGTCCTCTTTTCGGGGCGCCTTGCCTCGAACAAGGGCCTCGACGTCCTGCTCGAGGCCTTCGCGCGCCTCGTCTCGAGCGAGGCGGGCGCCGGGGACCGGCGGGAAGCGCGGCTCGTCGTCGCGGGCGACCCGCAGGCCCGCGGCGCGTGGCTCGCCTCGGAAATCCGCCGCCGCGGCCTCGAGTCCCGGGTCTTCGTCACCGGGCACCTTCCTTTCGCCGAATACCGCGCGGCGTTCGCGGCCTGCGACGTCTTCGCGCTCGCGAGCGAATGGGAAGCCTTCGGGATCGTGCTCCTCGAAGCCAACGCGAGCGGCAAACCCGTGGTCGCGACGCGGGTGGGCGGCGTCCCGGACGTCGTGGAGGACGGCGTCACCGGTTTCCTCGTTCCCCACGGCGACGCGGCCGCGCTCGCGCAGCGCCTCGGCGACGTCCTCGGCGATCGGACGCTCGCGCGGCGCATGGGCGAAGCGGGCGCGAAGCGCGTCGAAGCGCGATTCACGTGGGACCGTGTGGTGGAGGCCACGGAGTCCGTCTTCCTCGACCTCGTCAAGCGGCGCCGGTGAAAGCCTCCGAGAGCAAGCCGGACGCGCGCTCCCCGAAACGCCGGATCGCTCCGGATCATGATCGGGCCGGATGCTCTGCGAGACCGTCTCAAGGGTCCGGGGTAGGAGGGGGGAGGGTGCTCGTCGTCGCGATCCATCTCCGTGCGCATGCCCGTTCCGCATCGCGCGATCGGGCTTGCGCTCAGCGGGTGGAAAGGGAGAGGCTCCCGTTTGCGCGGGAGCCGTTCCAGTCGCGCTCGGAGCCGATCAGGCCTTGGGCGTGAGCTGGATGTCGCGACGGATCGGCGTGCCGTCGCGGGCGACCTCGAGCACGCCCTGGTGCTCCCAGGCGCGCCCGTCGCCCGACGTGAAGGCGACGGCGACCGTGTAGCGTCCGGGCGTGAGCGACGTGTTGTAGTTGCCGCTCGCGTCCGTCTGCGGGGAGCCCGAGGGAGCCCGGGCCGTCGTGTTCGTGTCGGGCGTGATCGCGAGCGTCACGGACCCGGCCGCTTCGCCCGCGTCCTCGACGCCGTTGCCGTTGAGGTCGGCCCACACGTGGCCGCTCACGGGCGCCGGAACGAGCGAGGCGGAGACGTTGTGCGTCGCCGTCTGCCCGGGGCGGACCGAGACGACGCTCGAACGCGCCTCGACCGAGTAGGTCGAGCTCACGAGCGAGACCGTCTGGCTGCCCGCGGGCACGTCGCTCACGCGGTACCGGCCGGCGCTGTCCGTCGTCGCGTTCTTGCCGCCGATCGAGACGACCACGTTCTCGACGGGCTCGTCCGCGCCCTCGAAGCGACCGTTGCCGTCGCGGTCGAGGAAGACGGTGCCTTCGACGGAGCCGCGCTGGACCACGATGCGCCCGAGCGCCTCGGGCACTGTGTATCCGCTGCGGGCCTGTTCGCGCGTGATTTCGAAGGTCGCGCGGCCGAGCTCGACGGCGCCGCGGCTTGCGACGATGGTGACGTTGCCGCCGGGCATCGAGAAGGGCGCGAGGACCTGGTAGCGACCGTCCGCGTCCGTGACCGCGCTGTCGTGCGGGACATTCAGGTCGTCCGCGGGGATCTCGTCGCGGAACTGGGCCGGGAACGACTGGAGGATGATGCGGCCCGCGTCGTCGTAGGCCGTGACGAGCGCGCCCGCGATGGGCTGGTTCGTCGACCCGTCGATGACGACGCCGGTCACGTTCGCGCCTTCGTAGTACTCGAGGAGCTTCATCTGGTCGTTCGCGTGCACGAGCCGGAAGTGCGCGAGGCCGTAACCCGGCTGCGGGATGTTGAGGCCCTGCAGCAGGCGGTCGCCGCCGACCGCGCGGCCGCCCGTCTCGACGGGCGATCCGACGTACGTGCGGTAGTACATCGAGTTGAAGAACGCCTGCTTGTAGTCGTACTTCTGGCCCGTCGCCTGGAAGGTCGCGGGCGTATTGGGGTTGCGGAGGACGCGCGAGAACTCCTCTTCCGACATGTCGCCGCTCGTCGTGACGTACTTCAGCTCCACGTAGTCCTTCGGGTTCTTGCCGGCGAGGACCACGGGGGCGTAGTAGATGGACGTCTGGTCGATGTCGGGCGTCTGCGGGTTGTCGTACGGCAGCATGCGGATGTCGGCCGCGACGTAGCGGATCTGGTCGCCCGTCGCCGCCATCACCTTCTGGTAGAAGGCGTTCGCCGTCGCGAGGTCCATCGCGGGAGCGTACTCGAACGCGAGGAGCTGCTTGTACGTGATGTCCGTCTTGTTCGCCGGGAGGCCGGACTCGACCATGAGCGCCTTCGCCTGCGATTCCGTCACGCCGTTCCTCGGGTCGATGAGGCGCGCGGACAGGAGCTGGATCGCGTTCGTCTCATTCTGCGAGAGCAGGAAGTTCGCGGCGAAGACGTAGCCGTTCTGGAAGTTGTCGGCCACCGTGGGGTGCTCGCCGACGGCGATCGCCCAGTGTCCGTAGTCCCACCAGGCGAGGAAGGCAGGCCGTTCGGCCTCGTTCGCGATGTGGCTGTCGTAGTTCGCAAGCCAGGTGAGGCTCTCGTCCCAGTAATCGGGGAGGAAGCCGGGGCCGAAGGCGCCGAGGCGCTGGTCGATGAAGCCGGCCCACGAGGGATTCTCGCGAGACGCGCGGCGCTCCCATTCGAACGTCGTGCCCGCGTCCACGGCGAGGACGACGTTCGGGACGACGAGCGTGAGCGCGATGAGGGCTGCGCCCGTCACGTGCCATCCGTTGATGCCGCGGCGCAGGCCTGCGCCGACCGAGCCGCCCGTGCCGCGGATCGCCTTCGCGATCGCGCCGTAGTCGAGCCAGGTCACGATGCGGACGAGGACCCACGCGCCGAGGATCGAGAGGATGGGCGTCGCGTTGAACAGGAAACGCGTCGCGGACTGCGCCATGTAGAGCGCGATCGCGAGCCACACGACCATGAAGAGGTGAGGCTGCGAGGGTTCCTTGCGGGATCGGCGGATCGCCATGAAGAAGCCGATGAGCGCAAGGAAGAACACCGCGGGCCCGGCCGCGAACGCCATGCTGTTGAAGTCCGCGGGGTGGGCTTCCGCGATCGTCTGGTACAAGCGGTTCTGCTTGAAGTAGACGAGGGCGTAGAGCAGCGAGACGCTCACCTCGGGAATCGCGAAGAACGCGACCGCGAGACCGATGAGCCCCGCGACGAGGAACGCCGGGAACACGAGGATCGTCGGAAGGTCACGCGTGGGCGTGAGCACGAGGCCGACGACAAGGTACCCGGCGAGGAGGAAGATGGCCGGGTTCATGAAATTCATGATGTTCGCCGTGAGGTAGTACGGCATCGCCATGAGGAGGCCGACCGCCACCGTGATGCTCGTGACGACGAAGAGGCCGAGGCTGTCCCGGTTCTTCCAGTGGTCGAAGAGCATCTCGAGCACGGCGTACCCGAACATCATGACGATGAGGTACGGGAAGCCCTTCCACACGAGCGCCTCGGCGCCGAGGGAAAGACCCGCAAGCAGCGCGAAGCCGAGCGCCTGCTTGCGTTCGCGGAAGAGGGACGCGATGCCCGCGCGTCGCGCGGCGGGGTCGCTCCAGGACGAGACCCAGTTGCCCTGGCGGTAGATGCCCTGGACGGCCTTGATGAAGAAGAAGGCCGTGAGGACGATGAAGAAGAGCGAGATGGCGTAATGGCGCGTGTCGCCGAGGTTCGACTGGCCGATGTGCTGCGGCGCGATCGCGAGGAAGAACGCCGCGACGAGGCCGACGCGCCGGCTGTAGAGGGCCTTGCCGATGAAGTACGCGGGGATGATCGTGAGGGCGCCCCAGATGGCGGGGCTCCAGAGGGCGACCCACCAGGTCGCGGTCTCGAGGTCGCCGCCGAAGAACGGCGCCGCCGCCTGGCCCGCGACGGCGATGCTCCAGACGAAGAGCGGCGGATTCGGGTTCACGCCGCCCAGGGGGTAGTTCAGCAGCGGGTCTTCCACGAGCGTCTTCCACCCGTTGGCCTGCACGTGGTCGACCGCGTGCTTGATGTAGTAGCCGTCCGAGCCGCCCGACAGCACGAAGTTGCCGTCGGTGTGGGCCGCGTCGATCGCCCAGTAGCTCCTCACGAAGAGCGCGAGGAGGAAGATCGCCACGAGGGCCGCGCCCGCATAAAGCGCCGAGCGGGAGCCCGTGGACTTCGAAGAATCGTAGGCCATGGCTGACACCTGGGGGGGAAGTCCCGGCTACGATGCCGGGTCGTTTATTTATAGGCTTCCAAAGTCGAAAGCGAGGGCGCGTCGCGCGTCCCGCGCCCGGCCGACGCGGGGGCGCCCCGCTCCGCGCCGCCCCCTTCCGCGCCAGGCACGACGGACCGTCGGCGACGGCGCGCGTCATCCCGATGGACCGGACTTCGGGCGGGGCGGTGGAATCCGAAATCCTTTATCGGGCGACCGCCTGGGAGGCGCCGTGCCCGCCGGTCACCTCCGCGCGCCCGCCCTCCGCCTCGGCGCGGGCGTCGCGGTCGTCCTCATGCTCGTGCCCGCTCTCCTCGCGACGCCGACCGTGGAAGCCACGACGCCCCGCGTCATGACGTGGGACTACGCGGTCAAGGTCGAGGATCCGAAAAGCGGTCTCGCGCGCGTCACGATGACGTTCGGGAATCTCGAAGGCATCGTCACCGAGATCACGCTCCGGACGGTCGCGACGGAGGCGCGCCCCTACGCGATCACCAACGTGACCGCGGGTCCCGGCACGGACCTCACGCCGACCGCCGACGGCGCCCGCATCAAGGTGCGAAGCGCGCTCGAGTCCTTCAGCTTCGACGTCGCGGTCTCGCGCGCCTCCCACAAGGCGGGCCAATGGAACAGCATCCTCAACGAGCAGTTCGGCCTCTTCCGCGCCGACGCGTTCGCGCTCCCGTTCACGTATTCCTACTACCAGGGCAAGCCGTTCGTCTGGGACATGAAGGTCCGCATCGAGCCGCCCGCGGGGTGGGAGGTCGAGACGCCGTGGCCCTCCGCGGGCGTGAAACGGTGGGATCCGCCCGGCAACTCGACCCTGCCGCGCGGATTCGTCGCCATGGGCCCCGCGGAAAGTTTCCACCGCGAGGCGACAGCCGCCGCGAGCACGGAGTTCCGGTACGTGCGCCTCGGCAAGGCCCTCGCCCACGACGGCGAGGTGCTCCCGTTCCTCGCGGCTGCGACGCCCTACTACCGATCCGTGTACGGCGACGTCGCAGGCCCCGTCATCCTCGCGGTGAGCGCCCCCTCGCCCATGTACGAGGGCGGCCTCGGCGGACCCGCCTCGCTCTACGTCCACGAATCGACGGATCTCCGCACGCTCGCGCACGAGTACGCTCACGTCTTCCAGGCGTTCGCGACGGTCGACGATCCGGGACGCTCGAGCCTCTGGATCAACGAGGGCGACGCCGATTTCCACTCCATCCTCGCGCTCTTCGCGACGGAGCGGTGGAACCGCGCCGAGGTCGACGACTGGATGCGCAAGGCGAGCCAGTTCCGTGAAAAGAGCGAGGGCAAGGGCCGCCTCGTCGACGCCGCGTACGGACCCGCCGAGAACATTGCGTACCTCAAGGGCGCCGTGCTCCTTGCGGTCCTCGACGACCTTCTGCGCGAGGATACGGCGGGCGCCGTCACGCTCGCCACCGTGCTCACCACGCTCAACCGCGAGTTCGACGCCTCCTTCAGCGCCGCGCCCGGCGGTCCGCGCCAGGTCGGCAACGAGGAGCTGAAACAGGTCCTCCTCAACCTCACGCGCCGCGACTACTCCGCCTTCTTCGAAAGGTACGTGTTCGGGACCGAATGGCCGCCCTTCGCGCGGCTCGAGCTTCCCGAGGAAGTGAGCCTCGACGACCTCGTGCTGGACCCCGCCCGGGCCTCGAGCGGCGAACGCGTCACGGCGACCCTCACCGTGACGAACCGCGGCGTGAAACCGCTCGCGAAATCCTACGATCTCACGGTCGACGGCGCGAAGCTCGCCGTCTTCGAGGTCGACGTCCCCGTCGGCGAGACGCGCACCGCGACCGCGACCTTCTCCGTCGCTGAGACGGGCGACCACACGGTGCGGGTCGCCTACCTCGAGCGCGACCTGCGCGTGCTCACGCCGCCCTCGATCCGCATCCAACGCGTCACCACGCTCCCGTTCGAGCCCGCCGCGCTCGCGACCGCCCAGGTCTTCGTCTACGTCGAGAACACGGGCGACCGCGACGGCGATCTGCGGCTCATCGTGAAACGAGACGACGAGCTCCTCGAAAGCGTCGTGAGGACGCTCCCCGGCCGCGCCGTCGAAGCCGTGGCCGTGACGACGCAGTTCCCGATCGAAGGCCCGCACGTGATCTCGGCCGCGGTCTCGGGCCCGCACGCCGAGAGCGCGGATCCCGTGACGCTCGCGGTCGTCGTCGGCGAGGCCGACCGCGACGACGACGGGGTGCCGGACTCGCTCGACGCCTTCCCGACCGACCCGAAGCTCTCCGAGCCCGGCGTGGTGAACGACCTGAGGCACGCCTTGCCGGGCCCGGGCCCCGCCTTCCTCGTCGCGGCGCTCGCGGCCGTCGCGATCGCGTTCCGGCGTCGCGCGTGAGCGGGATCCGCGGCGACGAGGGCCGCGGTGGTATTCGGACGACGAGGTCCTCACCACCCCCGTCGCGCGCGGGTTGGATCCGGGCAACGAGCACCGCGCTTGGATCCGCGGCGATGAGCGCCCCGCTTGTTTGGGCAACGAGGGCCGCACCCCCCGCGTCGCGCGCGGGTTGGATCCGGGCAACGAGCACCACGCTTGGATCCGCGGCGACGAGCGCCACGCTTGTTTGGGCGACGAGGCCAGGCTTGGATCCGCGGGGACGCGGTCCACGATCGGATCATGGCGACGAGAGCCACGCTTGGATCCGCGGGACGCCGCCACGCTTGGATCCGCGGGGACGAGGCCACGATAGAATCGGGCGACGAGAGTCGCGCCTGGACCCGGGGCGACGAGGCTTCGCTCGGATAGGCGACGATGATTGCGCTTGGATCCTGGGCGATCCGGGGAGAGGCGGGTTGCGCTTCACGCCGGCCCTTCCCTTCAACGCGGTCCCGCGCAAGACGCCCGGGCTTTGTCCTCCACGAAGGACGGTCGCCGCTCGACGGGAGGCCCCGCGGGAGACGGCAAGCGGGCAGAATCCGGCGCGCGGAGGTCCGTTGGGTGGCCCGCGCCTCGGCGCCGGCAAGCCCCGCGGGCGGCCGCGGGGCGTCGCGGTCTTCAGCGTCGCGCGAGCGCGTCCACGATGGCGGGCGCGACCGCGACTTTCGCGACGGGGTTCGCGAGCGTGTCGGTCGCGACCACGCCGTCGATCCCGGCCTGCGCGAGGCGGTCGAGCGCGCCGCCCACGAAGAGGCCGTGCGTGCACGCCGCGACGACCTTCGCGGCGCCCTGCCGCTTGAGCTCCTTGACGGCCGTCGCGATGGTGCCGCCCGTCGAGATCATGTCGTCGACGATCACGACGACCTTGCCCGCGACGTCGAGCGCCTTCGGCGCCATCCGAACCTCGGTCCCCGAGAGGCGCGTCTTTTCGAGGTGGTCGACGGGCGTGCCGAGCTCGCGCGCGAGGGCCTCGGCCCGGTCGAGCGCGCCCTTGTCGGGCGCGAGGACGAGGTCCGGACCCACTTCGACGAGGTGGTCCGCGATGAGGCGGATGGCGGAGACGTCGAGCGCGCGCGTGCCGAAGAACGGGAGCACGTGCTCCTTGTGGGGATCGACCGTCACGAAACGATCGGCAAATTGGGCGATGAGCTTCAGGACCGCGGCGGCCGACGTGCCTTCGCCGCTCTGGAAGACGCGGTCCTGCCGGGCGTAGGCCAGGTAGGGCACGACCGCCGTGATCGAGCGCGCGCCGTGCTCGCGCAGCGCGGCGAGCGTGAGGAGCATCTCGACGAGCTTGTCGTTGGGCCACGACGATTGGACGTAGACCACGTCGCGGTCCTTCACGTCGTCGAGGAGCCGGACGTAGATCTCGCCGTCCGGGAACGTCTTGACCTCGACGCGCCCGAGAGGCGCCTTGAGCCCCTCCGCCACGCCCTGCGCGATGGCCCCGCCCGCCGTCCCGCCCAGAACCCACATGTCCGACCGCACCCGCGGCGTGAACGCCCGACCCTGCTCTTAACGCCTTCCCGGGACGCCGCAGTCGCGGAGGCGCCGCGAGGCGGAGGGTCGGGGCGGATCCGCCGGCGCCGGGGTCGACGCAGGCGACGGCCAGGGGGGCGACCGTTCAAGGACCCGTCTACAAAGGCTATAAATCGACATCGGGGTGAGGTGGCGATGAGGAACGAAGGTCCCTCGCGTTCCCGGACGTCTGGACGCGCCCCGCAGCCGCGCCCCCTCGCGGTCCTGGCCGCCCTCGGCGTCGCGGCGTTCGTCACCGCTTCCGTCCTATCCGCCGGTCTTGCGGCGGCCGCCCCGGACGAAGCGCGCTTCACCGCGCGGGACCCCGTGAAGCTCGTCGGCGAAGTCACCGCCGAAGGCGAGGGGCTCTCGGTCGTCCTCACGCACCCGGGAGAAAGCGGAGTTCCCGGCCTCGCCATCGAGGCCGACTTCGTCCAGGCCCGGATTGTCCACCACGAGGAGACGCGGCTCTGCTCGAGGACGACCGCCCTGTGCCAGACCACGGGATCGCCTGACCGCAGCGAGCGCTTCCTCGCGAACGGCCTCGTGCGCATCCGCGGCGACAAGGCGTCCCCGGTCGTCGCGACCCTCGCCACCCTCGATCGATGGACCCCGGGGTGGCCCTCCGTGAGCGGCGGCGCCGCGGCCGTCCTCCCGGACGAGACGCGCCTCGCCCTCGTCTCCTCGAGCGACGCTCGACTCTCGGCGCTCCACGCCGACCTCGAGATCAAACCGAAGGATCCCGCAAATCCCGCCTTCGAACCGTCCCACACGAAAGCCTTCGCGGAATTCGACGCCGGGACGTTCCGCCTCGGCGGCCTCGACGGGGCGCGCGCCGCCGGCGCCGGCACGTTCCGCCTCGCCCTCTTCGGGGCGCGCCTCGACGCGACGGGGCTCGCCCCCGACGGGACCGCATCCACCACGGCCTCGTGGTCGACCGGGTTCCGTAACGAGAGCGTGACGCCCGATGGAGAAATCGAGCGCCGGCGGTTCTCGTACGTCGTCGTGGAAGGCCTCGCCTCCACGATCACCCTCGACACGACGCTCGCCGCGGAGGTCTTCGCCTCGCCCCTTTCGGCCACCTACGGCGCGGCCACCCTCGCGCTCGAGGACGTGCTTGGCGACCTGCCGTCGGACGACGGCCCCCGCAACGCGACGGGCGATGCCGTGCTCGCGGGCCCCGTGACCTTCCTGGCCGAGAAGCACGACGCCGAACAAGGCCGCCTGGGCCTGCGCATCCTCCGCCTCGGGGACGCCGGCACCCTCGAAGCCGCCGACACGGTGCCCCACGGTGGCGAGCCGGGAAGCCCCATGGTCGGCCTCGCCGCGAGCGCGGCCGCCGCGGGCGGACTCTTCGCCCTCGCGTTCTACTGGCCGTTTGTCCGGCACGCGCTCGGATCGCCCATCGTCGCCGCGCTCTACACGCGCATCGGCCGCGACGAGGTGCTCGAGCACGGCAAGCGCGAGGAGATCTACGAGCTCATCCGCGCGAATCCAGGCATCCACGCGCACGACGTGAGCGCGAAGGCCGGCATCGGCTGGGGCACGACCGTCTATCACCTGAAGCTCCTCGAGGACAACAGGCTCGTCGTGAGCCGCCGCCTCGGCCGCTACAAGCGGTTCTACCTCAATGCGGGCCACATCACGCAGAACAAGGACGCGTACGCGGTGCTGCGCAACGAGACGGGCGCGGCGCTCGCGCGCGCCGTGCGCGCCTCGCCGGGCGTCATCCAGAAGGACCTCTGCGCTGCGCTCGGCGTCCAACCGAGCCTCGTGAGCTGGCACATGGACAAGCTCGAGGGCGCCGGCCTCGTGAAGAAGGTGAAGGAAGGCCGCATCGTCCGATACTACGCGGGTCCGGCGTGGGAAGGCCTCGAGCTGCCGGTCGAAGGCAACAATTGACCGGTCCTCCGCGGAGGAGTTCCCGAAAGCGCGCGCCTTGTCAGGGGCGCGCGCGTCGTCAGGGGCAATGCGTCGTCAGTACAACGCGTCGTCAGGGGCAACGCGTCGTCAGTACAACGCGTCGTCAGGGGCGCGCGGTCCATGATCCACCCAAAACGCTAAGCCGGGGCCCTCCGGATGCCTGCGCATGAGGCGCGCGCTCTTCGTTGGACGGTTCCAGCCGTTCCACCTCGGACACCTCGAGGTGTGCCGCAGGATCCTTGCCGAGAACGACGCCCTCGTGATCGCGATCGGGTCGGCCGAATCGAGCCACTCGCTCGTGAATCCCTTCACGGCGGGCGAGCGGTACGCGATGATCGAGGCGGCGTGTGCCGAAGCGGACCTCGACCGGGTCGCGATCATCCCCCTGCCGGACGTGAACCGCAACGCCATCTGGGTCTCCCACGTCCGCAGCCTCGTACCGCCCTTCGAGGTCCTGTACTCCAACAACCCGCTTCCTCGACGCCTCTTCGCCGAAGCCGGATTCGAGGTCCGCGACGCGCCCTTCCACGAGCGCGCCCGCTACGAAGGCACGCGCATCCGCCACGCGATGGTCGCGGACGGTGATTGGGAGCACGACGTTCCGCGCGGGGTCGCCCGCGTCATCCGCGAGATTGGCGGCGTGGACCGCGTGCAGATGCTTGCGCGAAGCGACGCCGTCGACAAGCCGTGACCGCCCCGACGGTTCGGCGCGACCCGGACGCGGCCGTCTGCCGCGGCGGGGTGCCACGGGGCGCAACCCGACCTGACGCGTCGCCTGGAAGGGCGAAGGTTGCCTGCGAATCTTCATGGGGCGCCCCCGCCCTCCGGAGGTCGTGATCGACGTACGCCGCATGCTCGCCTGGAGCGACGAGATGCACGCCGAGTGGAAGAAGGGCCTCCTCGCGATGGCGCCCGACATGCTCGCGGCCGAGGTGAACGCGAGCTTCCTCACGCCGGTCGGGATCCTCACGCACATGGCGAACGTCGAGAACGCGTGGATCGACGTCGTCGAGGGCGCGGCCCCCCAGTGGGCGCGCCACAGCACGAAGAAGTGGACGACGCTCGAGCCCGTCCTCGCGTACGTCGAGGAGACGCGCGCCCGCACCCACCGCGTTGTGGACGGCCTCGCCGACAAGGACCTCGAACGGCCCTGCGCCGTCCCCGGCCCGTTCAAGAAGCCTGCGTACACGATCGAGGAGATCCTTTTCACGATCGTGACGCACGAGTGCTTCCACCGCGGCGAGCTGCTTGCGGTCTTCTGGCAGAAGGACGTGACCCCGCCCGTGTGCGACTATCCGCAATACGCGACGCCGCTCAAGTGACCCGCGTTCGAGCGGCGTCCGGGACACCGGACCCGGCGCCGTGATCCGGGTTCGCGGCGTCCGGATACGAGACCCTGCGCAGCGATCCGGGTTCGAGCCGCGTCCGGCTACAGGACCCTGCGCAGTGATCGGGGTTCGAGCGGCGTCCTCGACACCGGACATCGCGCAAGTGACCCGCTTTCGAACGGCGTCGCGCGTGATCGCGCGGCGAAATGCGCGCGGTCCCGGATCACGCGCCCGACGGCTTCGGCGCCTTCGGGTCCGCGGCGGCCGCGGCGGCCGCGTCGCGAATCGCGCTCGGGCGAGGGACGATCTTCGCGAGCTTCTCGAGCAGGCCCTTCTTCTTCTGGCCGATGAGGACCGCATCGAGCACCTGGTCGAGGCTCTCGACCGGGATGATCTCGACCTGCTCGCGGAACTTCTCCTCGATGAGCACGTCGTTGAGGTTTGCCTTCGGGATGATGACCTTCTTGATCCCGACCTGCGCGGCGGCCTCGATCTTCTGCGTGACGCCCCCGATCGGGAGCACGTCGCCGCGGACGCTGAGGCTGCCCGTCATCGCGATGTTCTGGTCGATCTCGACCTCCTCGAACGCGCTGATGACCGCCGTCGCGACGCTGATCGAGGCGGAGTCGCCCTCGACGCCCTCGTAGGCGCCGACGAACTGGATGTGGACGTCGTGGCTCGAGATGTCCTCGCCCGTGTATTTCTTGATGATCGCGCTCACGTTCTGGACGGCTTCCTTCGCGATCTCCCCGAGCTTGCCGGTCGCGATGATCTGGCCGCCGTTCTTCGTCTGCGCGGGCGTGACTTCGGCGACGATCGGCATCATGATGCCGCTCGGCTCGCCGACCTCGCCGCCGCCCATGACCGCGAGCCCGTTGACCTGACCCACGGCGCCGCCGCTCGTGCGGAAGTTGCGGTACTCCTTGCGAACTTCCATGTACTGGTCGACGACCTGCTGCTCGAGCGAGCGCGCGATGCGCTTCGCCGTGACCACGTGTTGGGCCGTCACGAGCGGCGCCTTCTCCTCGATCGCGACGTCGCCCGCCGTGCGGACGAGACCGCCGAGCTCGCGGAGCCGGAGCGTCAGCTTGCCCCGGCGACCGCTGCGGCGCTGCGCTTCGCGGATGATCTCCGACACGGCTGCGCGGTCGAAGTGGGGGATCTTGCCGTCGCGCTTGATCTCCTGCGCGACGAAGCGGATGAGCTTCGTCCGGTTCTCGGACGAGTCGTCCATGGTGTTGTTCATGAAGATCTCGTAGCCGTACCCTCGGATGCGGCTGCGGAGCGCCGGGTGCATGCCCGGGTGGAAGGGATTGTTGTCCTGACCCTTGATCGCGTCCATGTTGCCGGCCGCGACGAGGATGAAGTCGCACGGCACGGACTCGGTCTTGACCATGGCGCCGGAGGATCGCTCGCTCTGGCCCATGATGGCGAAGCGCTTCTCCTGCAAGGCCGTGAGGAGCGACTGCTGGGACTCGAGGCGCAGGACATTGATCTCGTCGATGAAGAGGACGCCCTTGTGCGCCTTGTGGATGCCGCCGGGCTCGACGCGCTCGTGCGCGGGGGTCTCGAGGCCGCCGGACTGGAAGGGGTCGTGGCGCACGTCGCCGAGAAGCGCGCCCGCGTGGGAGCCCGTCGCGTCGACGAAGGGGGGCTTGTCGTGCGGCGAGTGGCTCACGAGGAGCTTCGGCACGAGCGCGGTCTCGCGCTGGCTCATCTGGCGCATGACCATGAAGATCATCGCCGCCGCGATGATGCCGAAGATGAGGATCATCGGGTCGCGGTTCTGGATGAACATCATCACGGCGAACGCGCCGATGCCGAGCATGATGAGGAGCTGCAGGGTCGCCTTGCGCTCCTGCTTGCGGTTCGCCTCCGCCTTCTGGGCCTGGACGATCTCCTTCCCCTTGCCGGCGGGGACGACCCGGATGCGGGGTTGGTGGGGATCCTCCTGGTTCGGATAGGCGATGATGTCCTCGAGCTCCTCGTGCGGGAGGAGCTCCGTCATCGAGCGCGCGAGCATCGACTTGCCCGTACCGGGGTCGCCGATGAGCATCACGTGGCGCTTCTGCTCGGTCGCCTTCCGGATGACCTCGACGGCGCGCTCCTGACCGATCACCTGGTCGATGAGCTTCTCGGGGACCTCGATGTCCGCCGTCGTCTCGAAGCCCTGAACCTGGATCCACTCGTCCACCGCGGCGACCTTGCTCATATCCCCAAATCCTCAGTGGTGGTGCCGGCCCCCCGCGCCGTCCAGCGGGTGCACGCCTGGGTTCCGGCTCCGCGCTCTTTTCTTGAAGCTTCTCTCTGTATATAGGTTGTCGTGCTGGCGGCCGAAGGTTGGATGGACGTGAACCGCCCCAGGAGTTCCCCCGGGCGGTTATGGTCGTTCCCGTGCAGTCGCCGGACCCTCGGACGAAGGGGGTTCTCGAAGATGTTCGCGACGGTTGCCTGGCCGTCGGGAGATCCCTCCGCTCGCCGGACCGCTGCGCGAAGAGCGATCGTCGCAGACGCTCCCTCCCGGAGGCGATCGGCCCGGCCTGACCGTCCGACAAGAAGCCTCCCGCGGCGCGGTCCGCTCCAACCCGTGGGACGATCCAATCCGAGGGAACGCTCCAATCCGCGGCGGCTCCTGTGGGGAAGGACGCTGAGGCTTGACCGATTCGCGACGAGCGAGATCGTCGGGCAGCGCGAGACATGGAGGGGCCCTATCGAAGGGCGTTCGGGGCCTCGCGGACGGCCCCGTCGCGACAGGGTTAAACATGCCGGGCGGCGCTCTGGTGCCCGTGCTCACGCTCGATGCCCTCCATCGCCGAGCCCGCCTCGGCGCGCGCGCCGTCGCGCTCGTGGCGGGCGCGGGCGAATCGCTGCGCGCCGGTGCCGCCGTCGCCTCCCCTTCCGAGGCTGCGGGGTTCGCCGAGGCCGAAGGCTTCGCCGCGCCCGCCGCGGTCCACGGGGCCGCCGACACGATCCTGCCCGCGCTCCTGCGCCGGGTTCGGGCCCCGGCGCGGGCGCGACCGGATTCGCCGCGGGGTCACGAGGCGCGGCCGGCGGGAGGAAGCGTCGGCGAGCGCGAATCCTCCAGCGGCGCGTCGTTTGACGCCATCGTCGCGACGCCGCGCGAGGCCCAGGCGATCGCGCGCGGCGCCGGATGGCGCCCGCTCCCCGTGGACGTCGTCCTCGTCGGGCGACGCGTCCTCGCGTTCGCGCCCACGGGCCTCGCGGCGGGCAAGGAGCGCGCCGCGGCGACGGCGCTCGCCTGCCGGGCGCTCGCGCGCCTCGGCGTGGAGGCCCACGTCGGGGTCCTCGGCGACGAGACGATCGAAGCGGGCGACGAGGCCGTGCGCGAGCTGCGGGCCCTCGGACTGCTTGCGAAGAATTATGGGCCCATCGTGGACCACGCCTTCAGCGAGGCGGACGTCCTCGCGTTTCCGCACGGAGGCGCCACCACCGCCCTCGTGCGCGCCCTCCAGGCCGTCGAGGCCGCGCACCACATCGCGACCCTCCTTGCGATCGAGCCGGTGCCGCTTCTCGAAACGGGCGCCGCGACCGACGTCGTCGAGGCCATCGCGCTCGCGTCGGCGCTCGTGAAACCGCCCGCGGCGGATTGATCGGACCTTTTCGCGGGGGGCTTGCGACGGCATGGACCCTCGCGAGCGCGCGGGGGAGGGCGAGGGCCGTTCGACGGCAAAGGCCACCCCGCGGAGCACGCGTGGTGATGGCGATGCGGCGGCGACCGTGAACGCAAGCCCTCGCGAAGCGGGAGGATGGGTGCGAGGGCGAGGCGTCAGCCGAAGACCGGGCCGTGGGTCGGAGCCGGGGCCTCGGCGCTCAGGCGTGCTTCGCGCGGCGACGGTGGACCTCGCCGAGGACCGCCGCGAGGTTGTCGAAATGGCCGTTCTCCGCGATGGTGCCCGTGACGACGATGTCCGCCCCCGCGTCGAGCACCGCGGAGGCGTCGGCCGCGCTGCGGATGCCCCCGCCCACGATGAGGGGAATCGAGAGGGCGCGCTTCACGGCGCGGATGATGTTCGCGGGGACGGGCGACGGGGCGCCGCTTCCTGCTTCGAGGTAGACGAGCGGCATGCCGAACATCTGCGCCGCGAGCGCGAGGCCGACCGCGCGCTCCTCGCCGACCGCGTCGCGCGTGATGACGTCCGCGTCGCTCACGCTCCCGACGCGCATGCCGGGATCGACGATGATGTAGCCGAGCCCGATGCACTCGACCGCGATCTTCGCGAGGAGCGGCGCGCCGCGCGCCTGCTCGCCCACGATGTAGCGCGGGTTGCGCGAGTTGAGCGTGCTCAGGAAGTAGACCGCGTCGAGGTGGCGGCTCATGACGCCCGCGCTCGACGGGAAGTAGATCGTCGGAAGGTGCGTCCGCTCCTTGATCGACTTCACGAGGTCGTCCAGGTTCTCGCCCGTGACGCCCGTGGAGCCGCCGACCATGATGGCGTGCGTTCCGAGGCGCGCGGCCTCCATCGCGATGGACTCGCCGTGCTTGCCCGTCGAGGACGCCGGATCGAGGAGCGTCATGTGGATGGGGCCGCCCCGGAGGGCTTCCTGGATGTGGGTCCACACGCGCCCACGCATCCCCCGCACGCGCTCGTCCGCGATCACGGTCACGACATCCACACCCGTTGCGTCCGGCCCAGCAGGAACGCCCCGAGGGCGACCACCATGCTGACCTTGGCGAGACGCTGGGCTTTGCCCACGCTCATCGGCACGAGCGCCGAGGCGAGGAAGCCGGCGTCTGCCGCCGCGACTGCGGGAAGGTAAGACCACCCCAAAACGCTTTCGGACCCCCAGGGAAGCGGGCTCAGCGCGACCGCCGCCACAAGGGGAACGGCGGCCGCGATGCGGGCGTTCCGGGGTCCGATCCGCTGCGGAAGCGTCCGGCGACCGAGGTCGCCGTGCATGTCCTCGATGTCCTTCAGGATCTCCCGCCCGAGCGTCGCGAAGGTGGCGAGCAGGGCGAGGAGGAAGACGCCGTTCCCGAGGCTCCCCGCGACGAAGCCTCCGAGCACGAACGGAGCCCCCGTGAGGACCCCGATGGTGACGTTGCCGGGAAGGCCCGCGGCCTTGAGGCCGCGCTCATAACCCTCCATGAGGACGAGCCCCGCGAGCACCACGAGCGCGGGACCGGGACCGAGCGCGAGGCCCGCGACGACCGCGAAACCGTAGAGCGCGAGCGCGAGCCGCTGCGCGGCGTGCTCGGTCATCGCCCTCGAGGCGAGCGGCCGATCGGGGTGCGCGGCGCGGTCGACCGCGACGTCGCGCAGGTCGTTGCGCACGTTGCCCGCGCCCGCGAAGGCGAAGGCCGCAAGCGCCGCGAGGACGACGCGCAGGCCGAGCGGCGCGAGGTCGACGCTCGCGCGCTCCCGTGGGCGCGCGCGAGGTCGACGCTCGCGCGCGCCCACGGGAGCGCGAGGTCCCGCAGCGCGCCGGGGAGGCCTTCGACGTAGTCGAGGCCGGGCCGCGGGACGGGGGCCGCGACGGGCCCCGCGCCGGGCGGTTCCGCGTGGACCTTCGGAGGACCGCCCCAGGCCGCCGCCTCGAGGAGTCCTCCGCCGACGATGAGGTACGCGCCCACGAGCACGGCCACGGCCGTCACCGCCGCGTTCGCGGGACGGAGGATGCGAACGGCCGGCGGGGCGGGCACACGGCTTCAGTGGACGGGGGCTATTTCTATCTGAGCGTCGAAGCTCGCGGTGATGACGCATCGTCGCGCGGACGCACGGGGACGCGGGGGCGGAGGCGAACCCCCACGCGGAACCAAAGGTGGATCCGCGGGTGGACACGACAGCGGACCCGAACGCGGACCCGGAGGCGCATCCGCGGGCGGACCCGGCAGCGGACCCCAGCGCGGACCCGGAGGCGCATCCGCGGGCGGACCCGAGGGCGGACCCAAGCCCGGACCCGGAGGCGCATTCGCGGGCGGACCCGAGGGCGGACCCCCACGCAGACCCGAGGGCGTACCCAAGGGCAGAATCGCGGGCGAACGGGAGGGCGGACCCGATCGCCGACTCGGAGGCGGACCCCAAGGCGGAATCGAAAGCAGATTCGCGGGCGGACTTGAGAGCGGACCCGAGCGCAGGCGCGAAAGCGGACCCGAGGGTGAGGTTCAGGGCCGATCTGAGGGCGGACCGGAAGGCAAACCCGAAGCGGAATCCCAACGCGGGTCCGAAGACGGATCCCAACGCGGACCCGAAAGCAGATCAGAACGCGGGCCCGGCGGCAGATCCCAACGCGGGCCCGAAGGCAGATCCCAACGCGGGCCAGGAGGCAGATCCCAACGCGGGCCCGAAGCCGGATATAGAGGCCGACGCCCGGGCGGGGGCGGGTCCGGAGACCCCGCGGAATTCGACGGAACGAGCGACGTCGAAGGTTGGATTCTCGGCGCCGACGTCGTCGACGTGCCCGCGGGCGTGCCCGTCCCGGCCGGCCGCGAGACGACAGCTGCGGCGGCGGCGGGCCGTTTCGCGGCGCGGCTGTGGGTCCGCACCGCCGAGGATCGGGTTGTACCTCTGGTGGACCGCCGCGCGCGCGTCGTGGTCTGGGTGATGCCTGTCGAGGACACTCCGGGTCGGCCCGCCGCGACCGACCGAGGGGACGCTCTCGTCTCGGCCGTCGCGGCCCTCGACCCCCCGGGCGGCGCCGGACCCCCGCTCGCGACGCGCCGGGTGACCCGCGCCTGGGGGCTCGAAGCAAGGGAGGTCCTCGAGGTCGACCTCGCGCACCCCGAGGATGCGCGCGCGTTCGCCGCCGCGGCCTCGGAACTGGAGGGCGTCGCGGCCGTCCTCGGCGTCGGCCTCGACGTCGTGCCCGCCTACTTCGCGGACGTCGGGCTCGCGCCGTTCGCGTGGGTGCGAGGGTGGGCCGGGAGCGGGCTCGAAGGGGCGGACCGGGCACGGCGAGCCCGCGAGGACCGCCGCCGGGAGGACGATGGCCGGACGCGACACGCGGGCGAAGCCCGCGGCCGCGAAGGCGGCGAGCCTGCGGACGGAGCGCACGAAGCCCGCGGCCGCGGAGGCGGCGAGCCTGCGGACGGAGCACGCGTAACCCGCGGCCGCGAAGGCGGCGAGCCTGCGGACGGAGCGCACGAAGCCCGCGGCCGCGAAGGCGGCGAGCCTGCGGGCGAAGCGCGCGAAGCCCGCGGCCGCGAAGGCGGCGAGCCTGCGGGCGAAGCGCGCGAGGCCCGCGATGGAGGCGGGGCGCTCCCCCGGGCGGGCGCGCGTGAAGCCGCCCACGATCGCCTGCCTCCCTTGAGGGTCGCGGCGATTGCGCTGACCGAATCCGGCGAGGGAAGTCGCGCGCGCTCGCCCGAGGACGAGGCGCGCGCGCCCGTGATGGGCGTGACGGTGGCCGACGCGCGCGTCGAGCCGGGCGTCGCGGGCGAGCCGCGCGTGCGTCGGTTCGCGGCGACGCGCCTCGAGGACGGGACCCTGGGGGACGCGCGGATGCTCGCGGACCTCGCCTCGCATCTCGTCGCGCTCGACCCCGACGTCCTCGTGACGTTCGGAGGCGAAGCGCGCGTGTGGGGCCACCTCGTGGCCCGGGCTCGACGCGTGGGCGTCGCGCTTCCGCTCGGCCGCGACGGGAGCGCCCTCGAGGTGCGACGCTTCGGGGGCGTGACCGTCGCGCGCGCGGCGGGCCGCAGTGTCGTCGATCTCGCGCGCGTGGCGGCGCGCGACCTCCTCGACGTCAAGGTGCAGACGCTCGCGAACGTCCTCGACTATCTGGGTCTTCGGCCGACGGGCGTTGGATCGCTCAAGGCCGAATCGGGCGGAACCCGCCCGGAGCCGGCGTCGACTACGCGCGCGACGGCGGCGACGCACCTCGAGGAGGCGGCCGAGGCGCAGCTGGAGGACGCGGGCGCAGCCGACCTCGAACGAGACGCGGCGGCGCAGCGGGGAGACGCGAGCTCAGCCGACCTCGAACAAGATGCGGCGGCGCAGCGGGGAGACGCGAGCCCAGCCGACCTCGAACGAGGCGCGGCGGCGCAGCAGGTGGGCAACGAGGACGCAGCCGACCTCGAACGAGACGCGGCCGCGCAGCGGGGAGACGCGAGCGCAGCCGCTCTCGAACAAGATGAGGCGGCGCGTCCCGGAGACGTGGGGGCAAGCGGAGGCCAGGCCGGGACGGCGGCCGGAAGGCGGCTCGGACAACCGGGCGCAGCGGATCGCGTCGCGGGCGGAACGGGCCGGCAGGACGAGCAGGCGCTCGCGGAGCGCGAGGGCGAGGCGCGGGACGTGTGGCGGCTCGCCGCGGCGATCCTCCCGATGCAGATGGATCTCGCGCGGCGCATCTGCGTTCCGCTCGACGAGGTCTCGCGCATGGGGCGCGGGCGGCAGGTGGAGGCGCTACTCCTTCTCGAGGCGCGGCGCACGGGTCGCCTTCCTCCGAATCCGGCGGACATCGAAGCGGAGACGTACGAAGGCGGACTCGTGCTTGCCCCGACGCCCGGCCTCCACGAGAACGTGCAGGCGCTCGACTTCTCGTCGATGTATCCGTCGATCATGATCCGATACAACGTGTCGCCGGAAACCTGGATCCCCCAGGGTGGAATAGGAACGGAATGGGACGAACGAGGAACGCGCGAAAGGATGGCAGCCGCGCACGAGCCGAACGCAGCCGCGCACCAGCCGAACGCAGCCGCGCACGAGCCGACGACAGCCGAGCGCGAGCCGATGGCGACCGCGGGCGCACCGAACGCAGCCGAGCGCGAGCCGCACTCAGCCGCGCGAGAGCCGATGGCAGCCGCACGCGAGCACGCAACCGCGCACGAGCCGAACGCAGCCGCTCGGGCAGCCGCGCGCGAGCACGCAACCCCGCGAGAGCCGAACGCACCCGAGCGCGAGCCGATGACAACCGCGCGTGCGCCGAACGCAGCCGAGCGCGAGCCGATGACAACCGCGCGCGCGCCGAACGCAGCCGGGCGCGAGCCGATGGCCGCCGCGCGCGAGGCGGACGTGCACGAGGCGCCGGGCGTGCGGCACCGCTTCCGCGCGGCGCCGCGGGGGTTCTTCCCGGCCATCCTCGAAGGGCTCATCGAGGAGCGGCGGACGCTCAAGGCCGCACGGCGCGCGCGGGCCGGGCGGCCGCGCGGGGCGGAGGACGAGGTGGCGCGCGTGCGGGAAACGACGCTCAAGGTGCTCACGAACGCGTTCTACGGGTACACCGGCTGGCCGCAGGCCCGATGGTACTCGCGCGCATGCGCCGAGGCGACCGCCGCGTGGGGCCGGCGCCTCGTCGGCGACGTCGTGGCGAGCGCCAAGGCCGCGGGCGTGGAGGTGCTCTACGGGGACACGGATTCGCTCTTCGTCCGCGCCGGGGGGGACGCGATCCGCGTCGCGCGCGAGGCCGAGGCCCTCGTCGCCACCGCGCGCGAGGACGAGGCGTTCGACCTCGCGCTCGACGAACGGTACGAGACCATCCTGTTCACGGGCGCGAAAAAGCGGTACGCGGGCCTCACGGCGGACGGGCGGCTCGTCGTGCGCGGCTTCGAAGCGCGGCGCGGCGACTGGTGCGCGCTCGCGAGGCGCGTGCAGGCGCGGGTGCTTGCGGCCGTGCTCGCGGACCGGGACGCGCGCGGCGCGATCGAGCGCGTCCGGGAAACCATCCAGGCGGTCGAGGCGGGGGAGGTGCCGCTCGTGGACCTCGTCATCCACAAGACGCTCGTCCAGCGCCCGTCGGATTATAAAGTGAAGCAGGCCCACGTCGAGGCCGTCGAGCGCGCCGAGGCGGCGGACCCCGGGCTCCGCGTGCGCGCCGGGTCGCAGGTGTCGTACGTGATCCTTGCCATCGCGGAGCGGGACCAACTCGAGCGGGGGCGAATCGAGCAGGGGCAACTCGAGCGGGGGCGAATCGAGCAGGGGCAACTCGAGCAGGGGCGAATCGAGCAGGGGCAACTCGAGCAGGC